>NZ_JBFULE010000097.1:0-12683 GCF_056400485.1 Roseateles sp. P5_B10 | reverse complement strand
GTCCAGTTCCGAGCAACGCGAGCGCTCCATCCTGCTCGAGTGCGGATTGCATTGAGCGCTCCTCTTTTGGTGACTTTTCTCTGGCGCGTCAGAGAAAAGTTACCCGCCCTCGCGGGGCGGATTCCCGCGGCACTGCACACGAGTCATAAGGACCTCTGCAAAGACATCCAACAAATGAAAACGTACCCGGCGCTAACCGCCCTCATCCCCCTGCTGATCGCCACCACCGTCCTCGCCGCCCAAGCCGAGCTCAGTGCCGACGAGATGCGCAGCGCCGAAGACACGCTGCGCGATCTCGACTCCAACGTCAGCCTGCAGAACCGCAAGGCCCTGGACGAGGCGCGTGAACTCGCGCGCTTCTTCCAGCAGGTCGGCGCCCACTACACGGCTCAGCCCGATGCGGCCCGCGGCGTCGACTTCGCGCGCAAGTCGCAGGACCACGCCAAGGCCATTGCCGCCGCCGTCGAGGCCGGCAACTACGACGCCGCGCAAGACGCACTCAGTGACCTGACGCGCAGCTGCAAGGCCTGCCACGAGGTCTACAAGACCAAGAAATGAAGAAGCAAGCTCCCTTCCTCATCTCCATCGCCCTACTCGTCGCGCCGCTCTGCCACGCCGCTTCCAAGCTGGACCTCGGCATCTGGATGCGCTCCATCGACCACAAGTCGGTCAGCGTGCAGAAGGCCCTCGGCGCCGGCCGCCACGACGAGGCCGCGGTCGATGCCCAGGCCCTGCAGAAGCTCTATGCCGACATGACGGCCTTCTTCGAGAAGGACTACCCGGCCGCCGATGCGGTCGGCTTCTCGCGCGAAGGCGAGCGCCAGGCCGCCGCCATCACCACGGCGCTGTCCGCTGGGGATGTCGCCAGCGCCAAGGGCGCCGCGCGCGCCATCGCCCTCGCCTGCAACGACTGCCACGACCCCTACAAGCCCCTGCCATGAAAAAGACCCTCGCCCTTTCCCTGCTGGCGCTCGCCGCCAGCGCCCACGCCGCGTTGAAGCCCGGTGACGCAGCGCCCGACTTCCAGGCCACCGCAGCCCTGGCCGGCAAGACCGTCGACCTGCAACTCAAGGAAGCCCTCGCAAAAGGCCCCGTCGTCGTCTATTTCTACCCGGCCGCCTTCACCGGCGGCTGCAACCTGCAGGCGCACGAGTTCGCCGAGAACCTGGCCCGCTTCACGGCCGCCGGCGCCACCGTCATCGGCGTATCCGGCGACGGCATAGCCCGCCTGCGCGAGTTCTCCGCCGACCCCGAGACCTGCGCCGGCAAGCTCGCCGTCGCCTCGGACGCCGATGGCCACATCGCCCGCGCCTTCGACATCGCCACCACCGCCACACCGGCCGGCCGCAAGACGACCAAGGGCCAGGACATCACCCACGCTCGCGCCGAGCGCACCAGCTTTGTCCTGAGTCGCGAGGGCCGCGTCGTCGCCACCGTCGGCGGCCTGGCGCCCGCGGCCAACGTGGCCGCCGCGCTTGCCGAGGTCGAACGCCTAGGCGGCCGCTGATCCCTTCCCCAACCACCCACCACAACGATGAAACGACTCCTCATCATCACAGCCGCACTGCTCGCCAACACCGCCCAGGCCCAGCAGGCCCCCAAGCCCGAACAGCTCATCAAGTGGCGCCAGTCGGCCTACCAGGTCATCGGCTGGAACACCGGCCGCGTCAAGGCCAACGTCGACGGCACGTACAACAAGGACGACGTCATCCGCGCAGCCAACACGATTGCCGCGGTTGCCAACGGCGGCCTGCCCTCGCTGTTCCCGGCTTCCACCGAAACCGGCAAAGGCTGGCACGACACCTCCGTCAAGCCGACGCTCTTCAGCGACGCCGCCGGTGCCGCCGCCGCCCAGGCCGCCTTCGGCAAGGAAGCCAATGAGCTCGCGCGCGTCGCCCAGGGCGGCGACGTGGCCGCCATCAAGGCCCAGCTCGCCGCGCTGCAGAAGACCTGCAAGGCCTGCCACGACGACTACAGGAACTCCAACTGACCATGAAGACAACGCTCTCACTTGCCGCACTGCTGCTCGCCACCGGTGCCCAGGCCCAGACCCCACCGGCCAACGCCGCCAGCGCCCCTCCCCCGCCGCCATTCACGTTCTTCGTCACCAGTACTGGCGGCGGCAATGGCGCCAACTACGGTGGCCTGGAAGGTGCAGACGCGCACTGCCAGAAGCTCGCCGAAGGCGTGGGCAACCCCTACAAGACCTGGCGCGCCTACCTCAGCACGCAAGGCGCCGGCGCTGTCAACGCCCGCGACCGCATCGGCAAGGGCCCATGGACCAATGTGCGCGGCCAGGTCATCGCCCGCGACGTGGCTCACCTGCACGGCGACACGCTGGAGCAGGCCCAACTCGGCAGCAACCTGACCCGCAACACGGCACTCACCGAAAAGGGCGAGCGTCCCAAGGCCGCTGGCGACACGCCCAACGAGCACGACATCGTCACCGGCTCCACGCCCGAAGGCCGTGCCTTCCCCGAGGGTGCCGACAAGACCTGCCGCAACTACTCGTCGGGCGCCGAGGATGGCTCGGTGCAGCTCGGCCATTTCGATCGCACCGGCGGCGGCAATGCCTCCTGGAACTCCGCCCACGCCAGCCGCGGCTGCAGCCAGCCCAAGCTGGTGGCKACGGGTGGCGCGGGCCTGCTCTACTGCTTCGCGGCCAACTGAAGATGTAAAGGCCGGTGGCGCCCGCCATCGCCTTCTTCAATGGACCGACCGGTTCAGGGCAGGGAACTCAGCGCCTCGGCACGGGTCAGGTAAGCGCTGAAGATCCTGTAGAGGGTGCCGTCCGCCCGCATGGCCGCGACGGCATCCTGGATCTTGCGGGCGTCGCTTTCGCGGACCCTGGCCTTGGAAAGCGCGAAGCCCGCGGCGTAGTTGTCGTCCGGGAAGGCATCGATGACCGTGACCCGGCCCTCCAGCTTGCTGTCCGCAAGAATTCGCCCCCACACGACGGGCTCGGACAGGAAAGCCGCGTCACGACCCAGCGCGACGAGCCTGGCCGCCATGTTGGCGTCGGCGTACTCGTCCACCCGCCCCTGCTGGCGCAGCTTGGCGATCCACTGGTCCCACTGCGGGCCATGCCTGAATCCCTTGACGACCGCCAGGCGCAGTTCGCCGTGCTCGGTGAACGTCTCCAGCGTGGGCACCGGATAGGGCAGGCCTTCTCGAACCAGCAGCCGGTTGCGCCCGCTCATGTAGATCACAAACCGCGCAAAACCATTGCGTTCATCCGTCTCGATGGCCGACACCGTCATGTCGAGGCCGCCATGGGCCAGGTCGGCCCAGGTGCGGACCCTGGAGTCCACAAAGGTCTCGAACTTGCAGCCGGTCCGACGGCCCACTTCATCGACGATGTCGACGTCTATGCCCGCCGTGCTCAGCCCCGCACGCCGAAAGGCCAGCGAACCATATTCGTACAAGGCGACACGGTACGGCCCGCACGCGACCGGCTGCGCCAGTGCTTGCACGCTGGCTGTGGCCAACCAACCAGCCGTCACCCACATCCTGACCTTGCCCATGCCTTCACTGCCCATCAAAGCTGGGCCAAGTATCTATTGGCGGCGGGCAGGAGGCGCATGGAGCCGCATTCGCTGACATCTTTGGCCTTGCCCGTGATTGAAACCGTGGAGGGCGGCTTAGCGACTGCGGACAATCAGCAGCACAAGGAGCCGAGAACCCCATGCGCATGATCCTGGTCACGTTGCTCTCGCTGCTAAGTCTGTCGCAGGAGGCGGCTGCCTGCAGCGTTTTGCCAAGTTGGCGCCCGCCCACGGTGGAGACTGCGCTGAGCCAAGCTGCGGTCGTGCTTCAGGCGAAAGTCATTGCGGTGCAGCGTGAAGCAGGAGTGTCTTTGGCAACCGTGTCGGTTGAGCACGTGCTTAAGGGCAAGTATTCAGGCCACATTGTGGAAACAGGCGGCGGCAGCCTCTGTGGGATAGGCACTTTCAACGTTGGTCAGACCTACGTGCTCTTCTTTGAACAGCGCGGAGAGTGGTGGGTTAATGCGCTCGTGCAGCCTCATGCCACGGCGGTGCTCGGGTCGCGTCGTCTGGACGCGAGTGAAGTGATTCCAGCCGTCGCTGCGATCTCGAAGCAAATTGGCGAGGTGCCTGGCGTTTGGGTGCCAGAAACCCAGTGGGATTTGCCGGCGTATAAAACGACGTTGTCCCACTTGAAGCTACTGGCGGAGCGTGAGCAGGAATACCAGCTACAACTTAGGCATCGGACTTGGTTGGTGTGGGCTGGCCTGGCGCTCGCGCTGATGGCGGGCTTCGCAGGAGCAGTTGGTCTTCGCAGCCGAAGGCTGCGTGCCAAGCGCCGCGCATTGGGCAGCACGTTTGAACGGCCTTCGGACCAGTAGCGCGAGATGCCCGCTTCCAGCCTTTATTGGCGCTCTGTGCTTTGCTGTTCGTACTGAACCGGGTCGGGTTGGTGCGTGCAATGTTGGGAATAACTCGTTCGCACTCGTTTGCGCCGCCGTTCTTGGCCGGCATCCTGGCCAGCGTTCTTCTTGCCCTTACCCCAACGATGAGGCCAATGCCTACTGGGCGTTGCCGCAGGTGCTTGATCCAAGCATAGCCTTCATGATTTCTTGCCTGGGGGTGCAGAGGGTCACACGGCGCTTCCATTGGAAGCGTTGACTGAAGCGGCGGGTCCGCTATCAGCCGAGGCTGTGTGAGAACGCGTCAACGGACCTGGGAGCGCCCTGCCGGATTGCACCCGTCACGACGGCTGCCTCAGGATCTTCTCCATCGCCCTGCCCTTGGCGAGTTCGTCGATGAGCTTGTCCAGGTAGCGCACCTTCTGCATCAGCGGGTCTTCGATCTCTTCCACCCGGATGCCGCACACCACGCCCTTGATGAGGGCCACGCTGGGATTCAGTGCCGGCGCCTGGGCAAAGAAGGTCTCGAAGTCCGTGGACTGGTCAAGTTGCTGCTGCAAGCCTGCGGCGTCAYAGCCGGTGAGCCAATGGATGATGCGGTCGACCTCATCCTTGGTCCGGCCCTTGGCCTCGGCCTTGCGGATGTACAGCGGGTACACCCTGGCAAAGGGCATGCTGAAGATACGGTGGCCGGCCATCGTCATTGCTCCTGCGGATTCAAGGGGTCGACGGGCGATGCTGACACAAGCACCGTTCTACAGGCCGCGGTCGGCTTCACTTGGCGACTCCCCGCACCTTCATCGTGTGCGTGAGGCTCATCCGGTCGATGTCGTCGATGGACATGATCGGCGCATACATCAGGTCGGTTGGGTCGGTGGTCCGCGTCCAGCCCAGCTTCATCTCGCCGACGATGCGCATCAGCATCTTCTGCAGGCGCAGACCGATGAGCTCCGCCGACGCGGGCTTGCCGTCCTTGCTGGCTCCCAGTCGGGCCAGGGACAGCACCGAAGTGCGGGCCATGGGGCTGTGGGCCGAGTACTGGAACCGGAAGTTGCGCTCGCGCGAGTTGATGTCCCGGTCCGTGACCACGATGAAATAGGTCCGCGGGCCGGCGTCCTGCAGCCGTTTCGCGAGCGTTGTACCAAAGGCCAGATAGTCCTCGACCGCGTACTGTTGGGTGCCGGGGATGGGGTCGGCCACGCCCGAGGGCATCAGCAGCGAGGCTTTGACCCACACACCGGCTTCCTGGGTCAGCGATCGGGCGACGCCGGCCGCGAACTGCTCGGGAATGCCGTCGGTGGGGATCACGTACAGCGCCACCGCGTCCACCGGGCTGGATGGCACGAGGCGGTCCGGCTGCGCGTTCGCCAGCAAGGGGATGAGCAGCGAGAGCAGGAGGACGCGACGGTGCATGCGATGCCTGGGTCTGGGGGTGACGGGTGGCTGGCATGGTGCCACGACCCAAGATGCGCTGGAAGCGTGTCCAGGCAGGCGTAACCTCCGCTTGTCAACACTTGGCACGGCGCTGCTGGCGCGCGAACATGCCCGGCGACTTGATGCAAACAAAGCGGCAGGAGACAAGCATGCTGGTGCAGACAACCCCCTCGGGCCCGCGGGCCGAGCGCATGGACGAAGTCGTCAAGCTGGTGCGCGCCAAGACCAGCGCTGACCAGCGCGAAACGCTGGCGGATTTCGTGCAGCGCTACTTCGGCCAGGTCGACCCGCAGGAGCTGGCCGAACGCCAGGTGGCCGACTTGTACGGCGCAGCGGTGTCGCACTGGAGCTTTGCCCGCAAGCGCGAGGTCGGCCGCGCGCGGGTGCGGGTGTTCAACCCGACGATTGCCGAGCACGGCTGGCAGTCGACCCACACCGTCATCGAGATCGTCAACGACGACATGCCCTTCCTCGTCGACTCGGTGACGATGGAGGTCAACCGCCACGGGTTGACGCTGCACCTGATCATCCATCCGCTGATGGCGGTGAGCCGCGACGGCGACGGCACGCTGCAGGGGCTGGCGGCCGACGGCCTGCGTGAATCCTTCATCCATGTCGAGGTCGACCGCATTCCCGAGCCGGCCCGACTGGACGCCCTCGCGGCCGACGTGAGCCGCGTGCTCGACGATGTGCGATCGGCCGTGGCCGGCTGGCGCGCCATGCGCCAGCGCATGCAGGACATCGTCGATGAGCTGGAGCAGCAGGCGCCGCCGCTGCCGGCCGACGAGTTGGCCGAGGGCCTGGACTTCCTGCGCTGGCTGGGCGACAACCATTTCACCTTCCTGGGCTACCGCCGCCACGGCCTGGCCAGTGTCGACGGGCAGGACGTGCTGACCGTCGTACCCGATTCGAGCCTGGGCATCCTGCACGACGTGGCCTCGCTGGATGCGGTGGCCGCCTTTGCCGCCCTGCCGGCCGAGGTGCGTGCCCAGGTGCGCCGGCCCGAGCTGCTGGTCGTGACGAAGTCGACTGCGCGCTCCACCGTGCACCGGCCGGGCTACCTGGACTACGTGGCCGTCAAGCGCTTCGGCCCCGACGGCGCAGTCGTCGGTGAGGACCGCTTCCTGGGACTGTTCACCTCCACCGCCTACAGCGCCAACCCGGCCGACATCCCGCTGCTGCGGCGCAAGGTGGCCGACGTGGTCGCGCGCGCCGGCTTCACGCCGGGCGGCCATGCCGGCAAGGCCCTGATCAACATCCTCGAGACCTATCCGCGTGACGAGCTGTTCCAGACCAGCAACGACGACCTGCTGCAGACGGCGGTGGGGATCCTGCACCTGGGCGAGCGCCAGCGCTTCCGCCTGTTCGTGCGGCGCGACCCGTTCCAGCGCTTCCTGTCCTGCCTGATCTACGCGCCGCGCGAGCACTACACGACCGAGTTGCGCCAGAAGTGGCAGGCCATCCTGCTGCAGGCCTTTAACGGCAGCGGCTCGGAGTTCAACGTGCACCTGTCGGAATCGGTGCTGGCGCGCATCCAGATGACGATACGCACCCAGCCGGGCCAGATCCCCGCCTTCGATGTGCGTGAGCTGGAAGCGCGCCTGGCCTCGGCCGCGCGGCGCTGGGACGACGACCTGAAGACGGCGCTGATCGAGGCGACCGGCGAGGCCCGCGGCATCCAGTTGCTGCGCCAGTTCGGCAGCGCCTTCCCCGCCTCGTACCGGGAAGAGTTCGAGGCCCGCGCGGCGGTGCCCGACGTCGAGCTGATGACTCGGCTCACTGATGCCGAACCGCTGGGCATGAACCTGTACCGCCCGCTCGAGGCGCCGCCCGGCCATCTGCGCTTCAAGCTGTTGCGCCGCGGCGAGCCGCTGACGTTGTCGAACAGCCTGCCGATGCTGGAGCACATGGGCATGAAGGTGCTCGACGAGCATCCCTATCGCATCGCGCCGCTGGACTCGGCACCGATCTGGATCCACGACTTCGGGCTGATGGGCAGCGCCGACGCCGAGGTCGAAGTGGCCGCACTGCACCAGGTGTTCGAGAACGCCTTCGCCGCCGTGCTGCGTGGCGAGGTGGAGGACGACGATTTCAACCGCCTCGTCGTGGCGGCACGCCTGACGGCGGAGCAGATCGTCGTGCTGCGTGCCTATGCGAAGTACATGCGGCAGATCGGCTTTGCGCTGTCGCAGTCCTTCATCGAGGCCACGCTGGCCGCGCACGCGCCGATCGCCGCCCAGCTCGCCCGTCTTTTCGAATTGCGCTTCGACCCGGCCGGTGGCGCCAATGCCGAAGCCCAGGCCGCGGAGCAGGTCAAGGCCATCACGGCCGCGCTGGAACAGGTCGAGAACCTGTCGGAGGATCGCGTGCTGCGCCAATACCTGGCGCTGATGCTCGCCACGACGCGCACGAACTTCTGGCGCCGCGATGCGGCAGGCCAGCGGCGCAGCTTCCTGTCGTTCAAGTTCGATTCGTCCAAGGTGCCGGGCCTGCCCGCTCCGAAGCCGATGTTCGAGATCTTCGTCTACTCGCCCCGCTTCGAAGGCGTGCACTTGCGCGGTGGCCGGGTGGCACGCGGCGGCCTGCGCTGGTCGGACCGGCCGGAGGATTTCCGCACCGAGGTGCTGGGCCTGGTGAAGGCGCAGATGGTGAAGAACACCGTCATCGTGCCGGTGGGGTCCAAGGGCGGCTTCGTGCTGAAGAAGGCGCCGCCGTCCAGCGACCGCGAGGCCTTCATGAAGGAGGGCGTGGCCTGCTACCAGAACTATCTGCGCGGCCTGCTGGACATCACCGACAACCGCGTGGGCGACAAGATCGTGCCGCCGCCGCAGGTGCGCCGCTATGACCAGGACGACCCCTATCTGGTCGTCGCCGCCGACAAGGGCACCGCGACCTTCTCGGACTACGCCAACGGCATCAGCAAGGAGTACGGCTTCTGGCTCGGGGACGCCTTCGCTTCCGGTGGCTCGGTCGGCTACGACCACAAGGCCATGGGCATCACGGCACGCGGCGCCTGGGAGTCCGTCAAGCGGCACTTCCGCGAGATGGGCGTCGATACGCAGACCACCGGCTTCACGGTGGCCGGCGTGGGCGACATGTCGGGTGACGTGTTTGGCAACGGCATGCTGCTGTCGCGCCACATCCGCCTGCTGGCGGCCTTCGACCACCGCCACATCTTCCTGGACCCGACCCCCGATGCGGAAAGCTCKTTTGTCGAGCGCGAGCGCATGTTCAAGCTGCCGCGCTCATCCTGGGCCGACTACAACGCCAGCCTGATCTCGGCGGGCGGCGGCGTGCATGCGCGCAGCGCCAAGTCCATCCCGATCACGTCCGAGGTGAAGCAGGCGCTGGGCATCACCGCCGACACGATGACGCCAACCGAGCTGGTCAATGCCATCCTGAAGGCGCCGGTCGACCTCATCTACAACGGCGGCATCGGCACCTATGTGAAGGCCTCGACCGAGACCCACGCCCAGGTCGGCGACCGCGCGAACGACGCACTGCGCGTCAACGGCGGCGAGTTGCGCTGCAAGGTGTTTGCCGAGGGCGGGAACCTCGGGTGCACGCAGCGCGGGCGCATCGAGTACGCGCTCGCCGGCGGGCGCATCAACACCGATGCCATCGACAACTCGGCGGGTGTCGACACGTCCGACCACGAAGTCAACATCAAGATCCTGCTCGGCCTGGCCGTCAGCGAGGGCGAGCTGACCGAGAAGCAACGCAACACGCTGCTGCCGCAGATGACCGACGACGTCGCCGCGCTGGTGCTGCGCGACAACGTCTTCCAGACCCAGGTGCTCTCGGTCACTGGGCATATGGCGCCGCAGCTGATGGACGCACAGGCGCGCTTCATGCAGTACCTGGAGAAGGCCGAGCGGCTGGACCGCGCGATCGAATACCTGCCGTCCAACGAGGAGATCGCCGACCGGCGCGGCAAGGGCCTGGGGCTGACCAACCCCGAGCGCGCCGTGCTGCTGGCCTACAGCAAGATCTGGCTCTATGACGAGCTGCTCGGCTCCACGCTGCCCGACGACCCCTGGGTGTCGACGGCGCTGGGGCGTTACTTCCCGGCGCTGCTGCAGGACAAGTTCAGCGGCTATATGCAACGCCACCCGCTCAAGCGCGAGATCATCGCCACGCACGTCACCAACAGCATGGTCAACCGGGTCGGCAGCACCTTCGTGCACCGCCTGCTGGAGACCACCGGCGCGCGCGCCTTCGAGATCGTGCGCGCCTACCTGCTGAGCCGCGAGATCTTTGGCATGGTGAGCCTGTGGCAGGGCATCGAGGCGCTGGACAACAAGGTGGCCGACGAGCTGCAGTCGCGCATGCTGATCGACACCAGCCGCCAGCTTGAGCGCGGCACCAAGTGGTTCCTGCGCTCCAACCGCCTGGTGGACGACATGGGCGCCACCATCGAGCACTTCACGTCCAACGTCACCAAGCTCGCCGCGCGCCTGCCGCAGCTGCTGGATGCCGACGAGCGTGCGCGCGTCGACGCTGCGGCAGCCAGCTACATCGCCGGCGGCGTGCCGCGCGAACTGGCCGAGCGCGTGGTCACCTTCGGCACGCTGTACGCGACGCTGGACATCGCCGAGATCGCCGGCAGCGCCCGTTGGCCGGTGGAGCTGGTGGCGGCCATCTACTTCGACCTTGCGAACCGCCTGGGCATGCCGTGGCTGCGCGACAAGATCACCGCCCTGCCCGGCGACCAGCACTGGCAGATGCTCGCCAAGGGCGCCATGCTCGACGATCTGTGGGGCCTGCAGCGCTCCATCACCGGCGCGGTGCTGGCCGGCGGCGGCAACCACGATTCGCCCGACGCCCTGGTCGAGGCCTGGCAGGCCAGCAACGGCCGCACCATCGAACGCGCGGAGCAGTTGCTGGGTGAGCTGCGCGCGGTGCCGGCGCCGGACGCGGCGATGCTGTCGGTCGCGTTGCGGGAGTTGCGTGGCTTGACCTAGCTAGGCATCGCGTTTGCCGTGGCTTCGACATGGCTGCAGGAGATCCCGATGAGCCCTCCCTATTCCAGTGACGAACCACCCCGCGCCGAGGTCGACGCCATGGCTGGCAGCACCGTGCTCGAATTCGGCGCCAACTGGTGCGGCATCTGCCAGGCCGCGCAGCGAACCATCGGCGACGCGGTGACAGCACATGCCGGCGCACCGCTGCGCCACCTGAAGATCGAGGACGGCCCCGGGCGGCCACTGGGCCGCTCGTTCCGCATCAAGCTGTGGCCGACGCTGGTGATGCTGCAGGACGGGCGGGAGGTCGCGCGTGTCGTGCGGCCCGGCGGCACACGCGAGATCGCCGAGGCGCTGGCAGGGCTTGGCGGCAGCCGGAACGGCTAGAAAGTCAACTTGACCGAGTCCGCGCTGCGCTGGGCCACGCCATGGAAGACCGCCTCGATGTTGTTGCCGTCGGGGTCGACGACGAAGGCGGCGTAGTAGCCCGGGTGATAGGGCCGCTCGCCCGGCGCACCGTTGTCCCTGCCGCCAGCCGCCAACGCGGCCTTGTGGAAGGCATCGACGGCGGCTTTGCCCCTGGCCTGGAAAGCCAGGTGCACGCGCCCGGTCAGGTCGCCTTGCGCCGCTTTGCTGTCGGCGGTCGAAACGAAGAGTTCATCCGCCCAGAAGAAGCTGTCGCCGGTGCCACCGATGGGAATCTCCAGCACCTTGAAGACCGCCTCGTAGAAACGCTGGCTGGCCGCCAGGTCGCGCACGACGAGTTGGATGTGATCGACCAGCCGGCCGCGGTGCAGTTCCTGGGTTTCCATGGGTGTTCCAGTGCCGGGTGAGTGGAAGAGCCATGTTAGGAGCCAGCTCCCGCCAAGAGTGTTTCAACAGGATTCAGCGCCGGCCCCGCCGACCCGTCCGTCCCACAAATCCGCAGTTCATCCGCGCGCGCCGGCGATTCATCGCCTGCCGCTCGCGGCGGGGGGCGCGTCTGCAGACACTGCAATCACTGACACAGCCAACCCCACCGGAGCCCACCATGAACACCGCCGCCAAGACCTTCGTCATCGCCATCGCCTCTGTGGCCGCCGCTGCCGCCATGGGCGTGGGCCTGGCCAACCACACCGCGACGCCGGCGACCGAGATCGTGAAGCTGGAGCGCGTGGTTGTGGTCGGCAAGCGCGCCGATGCGATGGTGGTCGCCAAGCTGCCACGCGTCGTCGTCGAAGGGCATCGCAGCGCACCGGCCGAAACGGCGGTAGCCGCAGCCCAGACGGCCGTCTGGCTTGTCTGAAACCCGCGCGGCTGTCAGTCACCCACCCGCCGCTGGCGGGTTTTCTTTTTTTCGGTCTGCAGGCTCGATGTCGAAGTGCAGGACGTCTTCCCGGACGCCCAACTTGCTGTAAAGCGCAATCGCCGGATCATCGCCGTGATCGGCCTGCACGAAGATGACGTAGAACCCTCGAGCCGCTGCGAGCCGCTGCAGCTCTCGGATCATGGCTGTCGCGATGCCCTGCCGCCGATGGTGCTCGGACACCGCCAGGTCGTAGATGTAGAACTCCGAGCGCTGCTGCTCGAACTTGGGCAGCACGTAGCCTGCCAGTCCGCCCACCACATCGTCTCCATCCAGCGCGCAGATCGCGATGAAGGTCTGGCTGCTCAGCAGTTGGCTGAGATAACCGTCTTCCGGTTGCCACCTTGAGTAGGTCGACACGTCGTCAAAAGCTTGCCCGAAGAGAACAAGCATGCGGCGCATCAAGGGCAAGTCGTCTGCGCAGAGAACTCGGATGACCATGGTGCTGGACATTGGTAGATGTGGCCGCGTCATTCTGCGCCTCGCAAATAATGGAACCGATTCCATTCATCAACCCGGGAAAATACTGAAAGTGTCCAGCCCCCAAGGACGC
>NZ_JBFULE010000096.1:0-12725 GCF_056400485.1 Roseateles sp. P5_B10 | reverse complement strand
GGACGCGGCCACGTCGGACACGTAGACGAGGGTGTAGGCGAAGTTCATGTGGGTCTCCTGAAGTGCAATGCCCGCATGCTGCGCCGGGTTGGCTGTCAGCGCGTGTCAGGAGCGGCTGAGAAAATCCGCCGCAATGCAAGCCTTCCTCATCGCCACCGGCCTGGTGGCCCTCGCCGAGATCGGCGACAAGACGCAGCTGCTCGCCTTCATGCTTGCGGCCCGCTTCAGGCGGCCGGTGCCCATCGTGCTCGGCATCTTCGTTGCGACCGTCTTCAACCACGCCGCTGCGGGCGCGTTAGGCAGCTGGCTGACAGGCCTGATCAGCCCGATGGCGCTGCGCTGGATCCTCGGCCTGTCCTTCCTGGCGATGGCGGGCTGGATGCTGATCCCCGACAAGCTCGACGACGACGACACGCCCAAGCCGGGCCATGGCGTCTTCGTGACGACGGTCGTCGCCTTCTTCCTGGCCGAGATGGGCGACAAGACGCAGATCGCCACCGTGGCGCTGGCGGCGCGCTTCCCGGCCGACTTCATCGGCGTCGTCGCCGGCACGACGGCCGGCATGATGATCGCCAACGTGCCGGCGGTGCTGGTGGGGGATAAGTTGGCGCAGAAGCTGCCGGTCAAGGTGGTGCACACGGTGGCCGCCGTCATCTTTGCGAGCCTGGGCATCGCAACGCTGGCCGGCCTGGGCGAAAGCCTGGGTTTTTGAGGGGTGGTGAAGCCCGGCCGGTGGCCTAGCATGCCGGCGACTCAACACCACCTCGGGGAGAGGCCATGACCTTCCAGGAATCCGTCCAGACCTGCTTCAGCAAATACGTCGACTTCTCGGGCCGCGCCAGCCGCTCGGAGTACTGGTGGTTCGCACTGTTCGTCTTCGGCGCGAGCTTCGTGCTGGGCATGTTCAGCCAATGGCTCAACATCATCTTCCTGCTGGGCACGCTGCTGCCTCAGCTGGCCGCCGCCACGCGCCGCCTGCACGACACCGGCCGCAGCGGCTGGTGGCAGCTGATCGGCTTGATCCCCCTCATCGGTTTCATCGTGCTGATCGTCTTCCTGGCCCAGGAAAGCGGTGAGGCGACCGAATCAACCGCCTGAGCGGGCGGCGTCGATGAAGGCGCGCAGCTTGGGCGCCAACGCTGCGCGCCGCGGAAAGTAGAGGAAGAGGCCGGGCTCCTCGAAGGCCGACTCGGGCAGCAGTTGCTGCAGACGGCCGCTGAGCAGTTCCGCGTGCACCAGCGGCTCGAAGATGTAGGCGATGCCGACGCCGGCCAGGGCCAGGTCGCGCGCGAAGCTGGCGTCCGTGATGACGGCACTGCCCGTCGTGCGCACGGCCACCGTCTCACCGGCCTCGCGCAGCTCCCAGTCGTAGAGGCTGCCGGCGGCCAGCAGACGAAAGCCAATGCAGTTGTGCGCCGCCAGCTCGGCTACGCGGGCCGGCGCGCCGCGGCGGGCGAGGTAGTCCGGCGAGGCGACGAGGATGGCCTTGAACGGCGGCGTCAGGCGCACGCTGACCATGTCCTGCTGCACCTGCTCGCCCAGGCGGATGCCGGCGTCGAAGCCGCCGGCGACGACATCCACGAGGGCGTCGTTGTCGTGCACCTCCACCGTCAGCTTGGGGTGGGCCACCGCCAGCTTCGCGAGCAGCGGCGGCAGCACCATTTGCGAAGCCACGCGCGAGGAATTCAGCTTCAGCACGCCGCCAACCTCGCCGCGGGCGGCGCCCAGATGTTCGACGGCCGCGCCGATGTCCTCCAACGCCGGCCCCACGCTGGCGAGAAACCGCACGCCCGCCTCGGTCAACGCCACGCTGCGCGTCGTGCGCGCGAACAGCGGCTCGCCGAGGGCGTCCTCCACCACACGCACCGCATGGCTGACGGCCGAGGCGCTCATCCCCAGTGCCTGGGCAGCCGCCGCAAAGCCGCGCTTGTCGGCCACGGCAACGACGATGGGCAGATGGGCCAGCAGTTCGCGGTTCATTCATGAACCATATCGCATGACCCATGCGATTCAAGCACCTTTATCCGATCACATCGTTTCGAGACACTGAATCCCGTCGCAACCCACCACCCCACGGAGCCCACCATGACTGCAACCACCAACATCCGCCCCACCTGGTTCATCACCGGCGCCTCGTCCGGCTTTGGCCTGTCCTTCGCGAAGTACGCCCTGGCTCAGGGCTACAACGTCGTCGCCACGGCCCGCCAGCCGGCGCGCCTGGCCGCGCTGGCCGACAGCGCACCCGACCGCGTCCTCGTGCTGCCGCTGGACGTGACCGCTGCTGGCGACGCCGAGCGCGCCACGGCTGCCGCCCTGGCGCACTTCGGCCGCATCGACGTGCTGATCAACAACGCCGGCTACGGCATCGTCGGCGCCGTCGAGGAGACACCCGACGCCGAGCTGCGCGCGCAGATGGAAACCAACTTCTTCGGCGCTGTCGCCGTCACTCGCGCCATGCTGCCGGCCATGCGCGAGCAGCGCCGCGGCGCCATCGTCAACCTGTCCAGCATGGGCGGCCAGATGTCCTTTGGCGGCTTCGGCGCCTACTCGGCCTCCAAGTTCGCGCTGGAAGGCCTGTCCGAAGCCCTGGCCCAGGAGGTCGCGCCCTTCGGCATCAAGGTGCTCATCGTCGAACCCGGTGCCTYCCGCACCGGCTTTGCGGGCGCCGACGTGCTGCGCCAGATGCCCGTGCTGGCGGCCTACGACGAGATCGTCGGCGGCACGCGCAGCTTTGCGAAGGGCATGGATGGGACGCAAGCCGGCGACCCGGACAAGGCAGCGGCGGCGATCGACGCGGCGCTGAAGGCCGAGGTCACGCCGTTGCGGCTGCAGCTGGGTGCGGATGCGATCGACGCGGTGCGGGCGCACAGCGAGCAGCTGCTGAAGGATCTGGCGGCGTGGGAAGTGGTTGGGCGGGCGACGGCGGTGGATGAACAGAGCGTGTGAGCGTTCCTGCATGGCGACGTCTACCCGCTAGCCATGCATCGCACCGGAAAGTTCCGCGCTTTAACGCCTCAGGGTCAACCAAGCGGCGCGAAGCGCGAACAGGCCAAGAAGCGCAAAAAAAGCTGACGGCAGCATTGGGCTCAGGCTCTCAGCGATCGCACGCAAACCGAAGGAGCGAAGCGGCCTTGTACCCATTGCAGCTTCCCACGCCAGACAAAAATTCCCAATGGCAACCACCAGCAGAAAGCCACCGAATAGCCGTGAGCTCGGTCGGCGCGCAGGATTCAACCGACTTTCCGTTTGTTCCCGAAGCAACAGCGTCAGATAAAGCAGGAAGCCAAAGAACGCAAAGGCGACAGCGGCAATCTTGTAATCAGGCCGCTCCGGCAGAAACAGGGCCATGCCAATGAGCAGCAAGCCGCCAGCGACAAGAAGCGCCTGGAGGATGAAGCGGATATATCGCATAGGAGTGCTCGACTCGTTGCTGCGATCAATCCSCCAACACCTGCCGCACCGCCTTGTCCCACTCTGCCAGCCGCCCACTCGCCTCATCACGCGACATGCGCGGCTCGAAGGCGCGGTCGAGTTGCCAGATGGCGCCAATCTGTTCGGTGGACTTGTAAAGGCCGGTCCCCAGCCCGGCCAACAGCGCAGCGCCCAGGGCCGTCGTCTCGATGACCTTGGGGCGCAGCACCGGGATGCCGAGCAGGTCAGCCTGGAACTGCATCAGCAGATCGTTGGCGCTGGCGCCGCCGTCCACGCGCAGCTCGGTGAGCCGCTCACTCACCCCCACGTCGGCATTCATCGCCGTCAGCACCGCCGCGCTCTGGAAGGCGATGCTCTCCAGCGCCGCGCGGGCGATGTGGGCCTGGGTCGTGCCGCGCGTGAGACCGAGCAGCGCACCGCGCGCATCGGGCCGCCAGTAGGGTGCGCCCAGGCCCGCAAAGGCCGGCACGAACATGACGCCACCGGCATCGGGCACGCTGCTCGCAAGCGCCTGCACCTCACCACTGCCGCCAATCGCCCGCAAGCCGTCGCGCAGCCACTGCACGACGGCGCCGCCGACAAAGACGCTGCCTTCGAGCGCATACTGCGCGGTGGCGTCCACCTGGGCGGCGCGCGTCGTGATGAGGCCTTGCGTGGACGTGCGCGCTTGGTGGCCGGTGTGCATCAGCAGGAAGCAGCCGGTGCCATAGGTGTTCTTGGCCTGGCCGGGCTGCAGCGCGGCCTGGCCGAACAGGGCCGCCTGCTGGTCACCCGCAATGCCAGCGATGGGCACGCCGAACTCGGTGGCCTGGCCGAACACGCCGGCCGAGGGCTTCACCTCGGGCAGCAAGCTGCGCGGAATGTCGAAGGCGGCCAGTAGCTCGTCACTCCAGTCGCCACGATGGATGTCGTAGATCAGCGTGCGCGAGGCATTGCTGGCGTCCGTCGCGTGCACCTTGCCGTCGGTCAACTTCCAAAGCAGCCAGCTGTCGATGGTGCCAAAGGCCAGCTCGCCGCGAGCGGCGCGCTCGCGGGCGCCGGGCACGTGGTCCAGCAGCCAGCGCAGCTTGGTGGCCGAGAAATACGGGTCGAGCACCAGGCCGGTCAGCTCGCGCACGCGCGGCTCCAGGCCCTGCTGCTTCAAGTTCTCACAGAAGGCCGCCGTGCGCCGGTCCTGCCAGACCAGGGCCTTGTGCAGGGGCTTGCCGGTCTTGCGGTCCCACAGCACAACCGTCTCGCGCTGGTTGGTGATGCCGATGGCGGCCACCTTCACGCCCGCCTTGGCCACGGCCTCGCGGGCGCATTCGACCTGATGAGTCCAGATCTCCTCGGCGTCATGCTCCACCCAACCCGGCTGGGGGAAATGCTGGGGCAGCTCGCGCTGGGCCGAGGCGAGCAAGCGGCCGTCGCGGCCAAAAACTAGAGCGCGCGAACTAGAGGTTCCCTGGTCCAACGCAAGCAAGGCGTCCATCACCATCCCTTAGAGTGAGTGCATGGTGGACGATTTTGACGTGGTGGTGGTGGGAGGCGGCATCAACGGCACGGGACTGGCCCGCGACCTGGCCGGGCGCGGCTGGCGGGTGCTGCTGGCCGAGCGCGATGACCTGACCTCGCACACGTCTTCGGCGTCCACCAAGCTCGTGCACGGCGGGCTGCGCTATCTGGAGACCTATGAGTTCTCGCTGGTGCGCAAGGCGTTGCAGGAGCGCGAGGTGCTGCTCAGGAGCGCGCCTCATCTGATCCAGCCGTTGCGCTTCGTGCTGCCGCATGCGCCGCATCTGCGCCCGGCCTGGATGATCCGCATCGGCCTCTTCCTCTACGACCACCTGGCCCGCCGCGAGCTGCTGCCGGGCTCGCACGGCCTGCGGCTGGCGGGCAGCGTCTATGGCGCGCCGCTCAAGCCGGAATTCACGCGCGGCTTTGTCTATTCCGACGGCTGGGTGGACGACGCCCGTCTCGTCGTGCTGAACGCCCAGGACGCGCAAGCCCGCGGCGCCGAAGTGCTGACGCGCTGCGCCGTGACCCGGGCCGTGCGCGGCGCAGACGGCTGGCAGGTCACGCTGCAAAACGGCCGCCAGTTCCGATCACGTGCCCTGGTCAATGCAGCCGGCCCCTGGGCCGAGCGCTTCCTGCGCGACCACACCCAGGGCGCCCGCGGCCAGCCGCTGCCGGCGCGCGGCCTGCGCCTCGTCAAGGGCAGCCACATCGTCGTCGACCAGCGCTTCACCCACGACCACGCCTACATCTTCCAGAACGCCGACGGCCGCATCATCTTTGCGATCCCCTACCAGGAGCGCTTCACGCTGATCGGCACGACAGACGTCGAGCTGCCCGAGCATGAGGATCCGCCGTCGCGCGCCACCATCGCCGAAGACGAGATCGCCTATCTCTGCGAGCAGGCCAGCCGCTATCTGGCCCAGCCGGTGAAGCCCGCCGATGTGCTGTGGACCTATGCCGGGGTGCGCCCGCTACTGGACGAAGGCGGCTCGGCTTCGGCCGTCACGCGCGACTATCTGCTGGAGGCCAATGCGGACGGTGGCGCGCCGCTGCTCAATGTCTGGGGCGGCAAGCTGACGACCTATCGCAAGCTGGCCGAGGACGGCGCGACCCAGCTCGGCGAATTGCTGGGCGATGCGCGCAAGCCCTGGACGGCCGGCACCACGCTGCCCGGTGGCGACCTCGGCGCGCATGGCGTGAACATCGACGCCTTTGCCGCCGAGCTGCAGGCGGCCTACCCAGCTCGACCCGGCGTGCGCCGCATCGCCCGCGCCTACGGCAGCAAAGCTCGCGAGCTGCTCGCCGCCCCGACGGGCACCGAGATCGCGCCGGGCTTGTTCGAGTCCGAACTGCGCCATCTGGTGGAGAGCGAATGGGCCACCAGCGCCGAAGACGTGCTGTGGCGGCGCAGCAAGCTCGGCCTTCACTACACCGCCGAACAGCGCGAGGCCGTGGCGGCCTGGTTCAAAACGCGAACTTGAAGCCGACAGTCTTCAGCCGGGCGCGAGCGCCTGCGAACTGCCGGCCATAGGACGCATCGACAAACACGCGATCGGCCAGCAGCGCCACACGCAACGCCGCATTGGCCCAGGGCCGGCCACGGTCGTCGCCGAAGACCTCGGCCATGGGCTGCCAGCGCCCACCCTCGCCGAAGCCGCCATGCTCGACGGCCAGGGCCCAGGTGGTGCTGCGCCGGCGCAGCATCTCGTCGCGCTGGTGGCCCAGGTTGGCATGCAGGGACAGCTCGCGCGTCAGCGGCACGCTGCCAACCAAAATCAGCCCCGCGCTGCTGCGCCGCCACACGGTTTCGACATGGCGATGCGAGAGGCTCCACGCCAGCGTGAGCTGGGCGTCGCCATCGGCCCAGGCGGCGCTGGCCAGCAGGGTCTTGCCGTTCAGCGCCAGCTCGCGCGGCCGGATGATGTTGAGCGCGACCTCGGTACCCCAGCCGATGCCGCAGCCGAGTTGCAGGCTGGTCTGGCGCTGGCCGTCTTCGCCCAAACGCCAGTCACCATGGGCACCTTCGATCTCGCAGGCCTGCGGGTCCATGACGGCGGCGTCTTCGGCCTGCAGCGGCCGACCGGCCTGGGCCGTGCAGGCGCCCAGGGCGAGGCTGAGGACGAAGGCGGGGCGCATGGGGGAAAGAGCCTAGCGCCCCGGTGTGACGAAGGCATGGGTGATGATGCCGGCCATGCTGTTTGGTTTGTTGTTCGCCCTCGCTGCCGGGCTGATGTGGGGGCTGGTGTTCGTCGCGCCCGTGATGTTGCCGGGCTATGCGCCCGCCTTGCTGACGGTGGGCCGTTACCTGGCCTTCGGCCTGATCGCCGTGCCACTGGCCCTGGCCCTGGACCGGCGCGCGCTGCGCGAGTTGCGGCCGGGTGACTGGTGGGAGGCGGCCAAGCTCAGCCTGATCGGCAACTTCCTGTACTACCTCTGCCTGTCCGCCGCCATCCAGCGCGCCGGCGCGCCGCTGCCAACCATGATCATCGGCACGCTGCCGGTCGTCATCGCCATCTGCGCCAACCATCGCAACCGCGTGCGTGACGGCCATCTGCCGTGGGCGAAGCTGGCGCCGTCGCTGCTGCTGATCGCCGCGGGCCTGGCCTGCGTCAATCGCGACGAGCTGGCGGTGCTGCAAGCCGAGGCCGGCGACCCGCGCCGCTATGCCGAGGGCGCGCTGCTGGCCATCGCCGCGGTGGCCTGCTGGACCTGGTATCCGATCCGCAATGCCGACTGGCTGCGCGCGCACAGTGATCGCAGCCCCAGGGCTTGGGCGACGGCGCAGGGCCTCGTCACCTTGCCGATGGCGCTGGTGGGCCTGCTGCTGCTGGCGCTCGCGTACCTGATGGCGCCGGGCAAGCTGATTCCCGCGGACTACGCTTTTCCGCTCGGCGACAGGCCGCTCGCGTACGTGGGTCTGATGGCGGCCATCGGCCTGTGCTCATCCTGGTTGGGCACGCTGTGCTGGAACGAGGCCAGCCAGCGGCTGCCGACCTCGCTGTCGGGCCAGCTCATCGTCTTCGAGACCTTGGCCGCGCTGGCCTACGCGTTTGCGTGGAAGCAGCGCATGCCGCCGCCAGCGACCCTGGCCGGCGTGGCCTTGCTGATCGCCGGCGTCGTCTGGGCTCTGCGCATCAAGCCGGTGAAGCACGCGGCCTGATCGGGCCGCCACGGCGCAAGTCTCAGGCCGCGAAGACCTCGAACACGCGCTGGCCATCGAAGCCATCGGCCTCGCCGCGCTTCATGTGGCCGCGGGCGTTGCTGACGACGCGCGTCTCGCCGATGCGGTAATCGTGGCGGCAGTGAAGGTGACCGTGCACCCAGAGCTGCGCGCCAGGCAGCAACTCCTCATCGTTGTTGCAGAAGCTGGCCGTGCCGGGCTGGCGGCCATAGCGCGGGTCGGCGCTCTTCAGGCTGGGTGCGAAGTGGGTGATGGCCACCGTGGCGTCCCAGTCACCCGTGCGCGCGAGTTCGCCGGCCAGCCAGGCGCGACTCTCCAGCGCCAGTTCGCGCACCGCCTCGACGCCGAAGACCTCGCCATGGCGCGTGGCCTGCATGACGTTCTGGAAGTAGCCACCGGCGCGCATCGCACGATCACGGCCGCCAGGGCCGAAGGCGTCGAAGTCGCACCAGCGCGTGCAGCCAATAAAGCGCACGCGCCGGCCCTGGGCGTCGGTCATGACGATGGATTCGTCGTCCAGCATCTGCAGGCCGACGGCCTTGACGTGAGCGCGCAGGGCCTCACGCGCCTCGTCCACGTCACGGCGGTCGTACTCGTGGTTGCCGGGCACGAACAGCACCGGCACCGGCCAGCCGCGGAACAGCTCGAAGCTGCGCCACGTGGTGTCGATGTCACCGGCGAGGATCAGCAGTTCGGCGCCCGGCGCGGGGATGGGCTGGTAGGACTCCGTTTCGAGGTGGAGATCCGAGAGGAGCTGCAGTTTCAAGTCAGTTGAGGACAGAGCTTGGCGCAAGCGCCTGCGGTCTGTCCCGCAAAGTCATCAGTTGCTGCCATGACAGACCTTGTATTTCCTACCGGAACCGCAAGGGCAGGGATCGTTTCTGCCAACCTTGGGCGTGTCGCGCTTGATGGTGTCGACACGGTAGCGTTCGGCCTCGGTCAGATCGGCGAGGTCGGCCACCGTGACAACCAGTTCCTCGATCGCATCGTCCAGATCCTTCAACGGATGCTCGCGGTTGAGTGTTGCGACGACCTCCTTCTCCTCGGCCGTCTCGGCCGGCAGATGGCGGTACAGACGCGCGAGCGCGGCGGACACCGCGTCGTCGGGCATGTCGGCCAACTCGGGGAAGCACAGCGCCGCATGCTGGAAGCCGGCGACCCAGGGCATCAGCGCGCGCGACAAGGGGCCGAGGGCGTCGTAGCTGGCGCGGGCCGAGCGCTCTTCCTCGCTGGCGTCTTCCGGCAGCGGGTCGGGTTCCTGTTCCTCATCGACCTCCAGGATGACGGGATCGAACCAGCCATCTTCGGCCAGGCCGCGGTTCAGGGCGGCATGGCGACGCTCGACGAGCTGGGTCAGCTTGTCCAGCCAGCCGGCATCCACCGTCTCGGGCAGCAGGCCGCCGTCGTAGTCAAAGATATTGGGCAGCCACTCGTCGGCCTCGATGAGGCGGGGCTGCACGATGACGCCACACAGATAGCCATCGAGCATGGAGGCGTCCAGCGGCTGCAGCGGCTCGGGCGTGGCGGCGAGGAGTTCGTCGAGTTCGGCGAACTCGGCGTCGGTGAGGTCTTGGGTGCTCATGGGCGCGGATTGTCGGGGTTTGCCCCCTTCGGGCAAGCCGCCGCGCCGAAAACGTTCAACTCCCTAGAACCGAAATCTATGCCATCGATGTCAACGATCAGCCACATTGGTAAAAACCCAAATGACATCGATAACATTTGCCATCAAAGTCCGGTCCATCGAAAGTGGCGACGGCCGCGCTGGCTTTCGGGATCGGAATCGCTGAATAAGTCACCGCGATGCGGCGCGCCCTGGTTTGGTATGGGCTGCAAGGCGCAAAGCGCAGTCATAGCTTGGCTATGGCGAGCATTTGCAACGCCGCAGACCGCCCAAAGCAGGGATGCGCCGCACGCGAGGGACTTGTTCAGCGATTCCACAACAACAACCATCGGAGACCACCCATGCTGAGCCCCCATGCCGCGCCGCGCGCCGGCGTCCGCCTCGTTCGCACCGCCTTCCGTCCCCAGCTGATCGCGCTGGCCGCCGCCGCCCTGTGTGGCGCCGCGTTCGCGCAAGACGCCGCCAAGCCTGCGGAAAAACCTGCCGCACAGTCCCCCGAATTGAAGGAGCTCGACGCCGTCGTCGTCACCGGCACGGCGCGCCGCGAGGGCGTGCGCAAGCTCGAAGCCGGCTTCTCGATCACGACCGCCACTGAAGAGCAGATCAAGCAGGCCGCGCCCACCAGCACGGCCGACATCCTGAAGACCGTGCCCGGCGTCTTCGTCGAAACCTCGGGCGGCCAGGCCGGCGCCAACATCCGCGTGCGCGGCTTCCCGACACCCGGCGACGGCCCCTACTCGACCTTCCAGCTCAACGGCGCGCCGCTCTACCACCTGCCCACGCTGAGCTTCTTCGAGCACTCGCAGCTGTTCCGCCTGGACGACACCATCGACCGCATGGAAGTGCTGCGCGGCGGCCCCAGCCCCATCTTCGGCAGCGGCCAGCCCGGCGTGACGGTCAACTTCATCCAGAAGGACGGCCGCAACCCCGAGGCCAGCCTGCGCGTGACGACCGGCACCGGCAGCTTGAAGCGCGTCGACGGCGTCTATGCCGGCAAGCTGAGCGACCAATGGAATGTCATGGTCGGCGGCTTCTGGCGCCAGAGCCAGGGGGTGCGCGACACGCAGTTCCCGGCCGACGAAGGCGGGCAGGCCAGCGTCGTGCTGAGCCGCAAGCTCGAAGGTGGCAGCCTGCAGCTCTATGCCCGCGCGCTGCGTGACCGCAATGCCTTCTTCACGGCCATTCCGGTCGTCGGCAGCACCGACGGCAAGAGCGCGTCCAGCTACCCCGGTTTCGATGCGCTGAAGGACTACTTCTACGGCAACGAGCTGCGCAACATCGTGCTGGAAACCGGCCGCGCGACGGGCCGCACCCTGCCCAACGGCAAGCCCGAGATCCAGCGCAGCACCGTCACCAAGGACCTGGCCGACGGCCGCGGCGCCGATGTGCAGACCTATGGCGCCAACCTCGACACCAAGCTGGGCGACTGGACGCTGACCAACAAGCTCAGCCACACCACCGGCGACACGCCAACCTATGCGTTGTTCTCCGGCGCGATTCCGCAGACGCTGTCGAGCTACATCACCTCGCAGGTCACCGCAGCCAATGGCGATGCGGCCGTCGTCGCAGCGGCCGGCCGCGCCGCCACCACCGGCACCGCCACCTTCACCAACGGCGGCGGCACGGTCGCCGGCAGCACGCCCGTCATCGTCAACGGCATGTGGGCCGTCGACAAGGCGCTGCGCTCGACCAGCAACGAGACCCGCCTGTCGCGCGAGATCGCGCCGGGCAACAACCTGACCGTCGGCCTGTATCTGGCCGGCTACAGCTCTCACGACGTGTGGACGCTGGGCCAGGCCCAGCTGATGACGGTGCAGTCGCACGCCCGCCTCATCGACGTGGCCCTGGACAACGGCGTCAAGGCCTCGCGCAACGGCTATGTCACGCCGCCGTTCTCCTTCAACCTCGACGCGAACTACAGCGGCAACACCCACGCCTTCTTCGTCGCCGACGAGTGGCAGCTGAGCAAGGAACTGCGCATCGACCTCGGCGCCCGCCGCGAGACCCAGCGCATCACCGGCACGATCGCCAACGTCAGCAGCGGCGACCTCGATGCCGACCCGACGACGATCTACAACAACAACCTGTCGTACTTCAACGGCACCAACACGCTGATCGACAGCAAGCTCAGCCGTTCGTCGTTCACCGGCGGCGCCAACTACGCCTTCAGCCGCGAGTTCAGCGCTTTCGTGCGAGTCAACAAGGGCCACCGCCTGCCCGACTTCGACGTGCTGCGCGGCCGCGGCGCCAACGAGACCAAGGATTCCGTCGAGGACATCACCCAGTACGAGATCGGCCTGAAGACCGCCACCAAGCTCTACAGCGCCTTCCTGACGGCCTACGCGAACAAGCTGACCAACTCCCAGACCCAGCAGTTCACCAACGCCGGCAACGTCGTGCTGCGCCCCAACAGCAAGGCCACGGGCGTCGAGTTCGAGCTGGCCCTGCGGCCTGGCTATGGTTTCGAGATCGCCGCGACCGGCAATTTCCAGGATGCCAAGTACAAGGACTTCCAGCAGTTCACCGGCAACCGCGTGGAGCGCGCGCCCAAGTTCCAGGCTCGCCTGACGCCGAGCTGGCAGACGCAGACCGGCTTCGGCCAGCTGCGCACGTTTGCCACCTTCAGCCACGTCGGCGAGCGCTTTGCGGACCAGACCAACACGCTCAAGCTGCCGGCCTACCGGACTATCGACGCGGGCGCCGTGTTCTCGATGGACAACGGCCTGGAGGTGCGCCTGACCGGCACCAACCTGACCAACAAGGTCGGCCTGACGGAAGGCAACTTCCGCGTGCCGGGCCAGGGCGCGGGCCAGGATGGGGTGTTCCTGGCGCGGCCGTTGTTTGGCCGGGCTTACGAGTTGTCGGTCGGGTTCCAGTTCTAAGAGGTCGTGATGGCTGCCGGGGCGTTTCAGGCCAGACCCGGCCGGGATTTCGTCCCGGCGGCCGACTCACTTTCTTGTGCGAACAAGAAAGTAAGCAAAGAAATCGCCCCTG
>NZ_JBFULE010000095.1:0-12751 GCF_056400485.1 Roseateles sp. P5_B10 | reverse complement strand
GTGCTGGCCGCTGCCCTCATCGGCCACATCGGCGGCCGGTTGGCGCCGCAGGTTTTCGCCCTCGGCGGCGGCCACGGTGCTGCCAAGCAGGGCTACGGCCCGGCCCTCATCGACGACGACACGCCGACGCCACCCCATGCCCGCTTCAGCCGCAGCCGCCTGGCCCGCGTGCTCGCCATCGGCCTCGGGCTGTGGCTGGCCGCCATGGCCGGCCTGGTCGCCGCCCACGGTTTTCAAGGCGCGCTGACGCAGATGGGCTGGTTCTTCACCAAGGCCGCGCTGCTGACCTTTGGCGGCGCCTATGCGGTGCTGCCCTATGTCTACCAGGGCGCCGTCGAGCAGCACCAGTGGCTGACCGGCACGCAGATGATCGACGGGCTGGCCCTGGGCGAGACGACGCCGGGGCCGCTGATCATGGTGGTCGCTTTCGTCGGCTTCGTCGGCGGCTGGGTGAAGCAGCTCTTCGGGCCGGACTCGCTCTTCCTGGCCGGCGCCGCGGCGGCGAGCGTCGTCACCTTCTTCACCTTCCTGCCGTCCTTTGTCTTCATCCTGGCCGGCGGCCCGGTCATCGAGTCCACGCACGGCAAGCTGCAGTTCACGGCGCCGCTGACGGCCATCACGGCGGCAGTSGTCGGCGTCATCCTCAACCTGGCCGTGTTCTTCGCGTATCACGTGCTGTGGCCCCAGGGCTTTGGCGGGCGCTTCGACGCGGTCTCGGCCCTCATCGCTGCGGGCGCCGGCATCGCGCTTTTCCGCTTCAAGCTGGGCGTCATGCCGCTGCTGGGCCTGTGCGCGGCGATCGGCCTGGCCACCACGCTGCTGTGAGGCGGCGCCAGGCCTGTATTGCCTTGGGCGCCGTCGCCACCAGCGCGCGCCCGGCGGCCCAGCCGCCAGCGAGCGACGCACGGCGCCTGGCGCTATCCATCGCCTCACAGTACGTCGCCACGCCAACGCCCCATTACGTCAACGCCCTGCTGGTCTCGGCACAGAGGCATCTTGGCCAGCTCGAGATGGCGCGCACCGCCACGGCAGCCCTGCGCGAGGCCGTCAACGCGCCGGGTTATGCCATGCCCACCGACTGGCCGCGCCTGGCCGGCTATGCGGCACTGGCGGAAGCAGCAACGCTGGACGGCGACACGGCGGCCGGCGCGCTGGCCGTGCAGGCGCTGCGCTCGGTGCTGGCTGACACCGCCGCCGGCCCGCGCCTCGCCGGCTTGCGCTCGTGGACGGACGACATGTTCATGGCCACGCTGCTGCTGGACCGCACCGCGCCCCTGCTGCCCGCGCAGGAACGCAAGCGCGCGGCCGTCGCCCTGACCGCTGCGCTGCTGCATCTCTCTGACCGACTGCAGCGGCCCGACGGCCTTTTTGAACACGCTGAGGCTTCCCCGGTCGCCTGGGGCCGCGGCAACGGCTTCGCGTCGCTCGCCCTTGCGCAAGCCGTCGCCGGCCCGCTGCAGGGTTTTGCCGCCGCTGCACCCCTGATCGGACGCCTGCAAAACCAGCTGCACGCGCTGCTGCCCCTGCTAGGCGCGGACGGCCTGTGGCGCCAGGTGCTGGACCAGCCCAGCGCCCAGCCCGAACTGACCGTGACGGCGATGAGCCTGACCGCACTGGTCATGGCCCGCAGCCACGGCTGGCTGCCCGCCGGCGTGGCAGACGCGGCCGTCACCCGCGCCTGGGCGGGCATGCAGTCGCGCATCGATGCAACCGGCGGCTTCCGCGATGTCTGCGCCGGCACGCCGGCCGGGCCGACGCTGGACTTCTATCTGCAGCGGCCCATCGTGCACGGCCGGGACGATCGGGCGGCGGCGATGGTGTTGCTGGCGGTTCAGTCGTTCTGCCGGGAGCCTGGCTGTTCGGCATAGCGCAACAACGCCTTTGCCGCCTCGACCCGCAAGGCCAGCGCGGCCGTCTCGTCGTTCAGCACCTGCTGCAGGAAGCGCTTGGGCTCCACATCTGCGCTCGACGGTTGAGCTGCGGGCGATGAGCCTGTCGAGACCACGGGCTGCAGCCGTTGCATCGCGGCGGCCAGAGCCGCCGGCTTGATGCTCTCCAGCCGCGCGAGCAGGTCAGCCTGCCCTTCGATGCCCGGCGGGATGTCCAGCCAGGGTGTGTCGGCAAACACCGGCGCGAGGTCGGGCGCAACGAAGGCGGACCAGTTTTCCGTGGCGTCCTGCTGCGCCGGCACGAGCGCTGCGTCGAAGGTCTGGCCGGCCGCCGATGGACTCAACCGCAGGCGTGCAGGCGCGACGCCGGCCAGGTAGCGTGCCTGCAGATGGGCGAGAAACGCCGCCGCGCGCAATGCGCTCATCGGCGCCTGCAGCGAGAACCACAGCTGCAGCCCGTCGCTGCCCGACACGGCGATGGCGGGGGCGGGCAGCTCAAGATCGGCCTGCACGCCGCGCCAGACCTTGGACAGCACATCCCAGTCGGCAGGGCCAGTCAGCTCCATGACCATTGCCCGTACCTGGCCCGCACCATCGATCAAATGCCCGCCCAGATCCGGCGAGGTCAAAAGGTACAAGCGATGCAACTCGGACTGCAGGCGGTTCATGTCGATGGGCGTTGGGGGGCGAAGCGAATCTACCGCAAGCGTCGCCACCGCGAGGGCGGCCGCCCACACCTATAGTGCATGCGGCCCGATGGATTCCGTTCGAAGGTGCACATGCAGCCACCCGCAAGCTTCGTCGCAGGAATCCTCAGGGTCGCCGCATGCGCCGTTTTCGTCGCCACCACGGCGCTGCTGCTCGGTGGCTGTGCCGGCCAATCACGGCTGCTGCACCCCCCTGCCCTCGACGCCACGACGGCACTTGGCTGGCGCGCCGAAACGGCGGACGGCATCAAGCTCGATGTGCAGCAAGTCATCGTCCGCAACGATGCGGCCAGCTGGGTGCGCGAAGCCGACTGGGATGAGTACGCGCTGGTCGTGCGCAACGACAGCCGCACACCGGTCCAGCTGCGCTCGATCTCGCTCGCCAACGACGTCCTCGACAACGTCAACCACACCACCGCACCCGATCAGCTCAAGAGCGAGACGACACGCAACGTCGACGCCATGAAAACGGCCGGGCGCATCGTGGTGATTGGCTCCAGCGGGGCAGTGGCCGGTGTGCTGGTGCTGGCAAGTGCGGCCGGCTACACCGTGATGGCGCCGATCCTGCCTCTGGCCCTGCTGGTGGGCGGCATCTCGGCCTACCGAACGCAGAGCAGGGTCAACGCCGAGTCCCTGGTGATCGAGTATGAGATCAAGCGGCGCGGCTTCCAGTTGCCAGCCGACCTCGCCCCTGGCGCCGAACTGCGGCGCAGCGCGTTCTTCCCCGTCACACCGGCGCCGCAGCGTCTGCGCCTGCTGTATGGCGTTGGCAACGAGCAGCGCGAGCTCCTGCTGGCATTGCCTGCGCTTTCGGGTCTACACATCCAACCCGCGGAAAAGGCGGAGCCCTCAGGCCGCTGAAGAACTTGCCCCGGCCCCGCCTAGGGTCATCACCGGGACATCCATGCGTTTTGCGCAAAATCTCACCTGGCCGCGGCCAGGAGCCTCCCAACCAGTGCGGTCAGGTCGCGGAAGGTGTCTTCCTTTTCAAGCACGGCGCGCACACCCGCGGCCGTCGCTTGTTCGCGCAATTCGTCGGTGATCAGGCCTGAGCTGATCACCACAGGCAACCCGGGGCGGAGGGAGGCGATCTCGCGTGCGACGTCGAGGCCTGAGCGGACAGGCATGTTGTAGTCGGTCACGAACAAGTCCACCGCATCGGGTGCGGCGCCCAGGGCCGCAAGCGCAGCGGCTGCCTCGGTGAAGCCGCTGCAGCGGTAGCCGGCACGCTCCAGCAGGCGCACGACGACCAGCACGACGGTCTCGTCGTCGTCCAGATAGATCACGTGCTCGCCGTGCCCAAGGGACGGTGCATCCGACAGGCGCTCGACGCTCATCGCCGGCAGCGGCGGATTGACGGCAGGCAGGTAGAGGTGGAAGGTGCTGCCCTGACCGGGAAGGCTGTCCACGGCAATGCTGCCCTGATGGGCGACGACGATGCCATGGACCACCGACAGGCCCAGGCCCGTGCCCTGCCCCGTTGGTTTGKTCGTGAAGAAGGGCTCGAAGATCCGCTCGCGTGTCGCGGCGTCCATGCCCATGCCCGTATCACTCACCCACAAATGGGCATAGGGGCCGGCGACCAGCCCGGACAGGGCACGGGCCGTGGCCGCGTCCAGATGCACCGCCTCAAGGCCGATGACGATCTTGCCGACCTCGCCACGCAACGCGTGCCAGCCATTCGTGCTCAGATTCATCAGCACCTGCTGGAGCTGGGTGGCGTCGCCATCGACGTGCAAAGGCACATCGCTCAGGCTCAATTCGAGTTCAACCCCAGCCGGCAGGGTCACGCGCAGCAGGCCATAGGTCTCATCGACGATTGGCCGCAGCGCGACGTTGCGCAACTGCTGCGGCTGGCGGCGGCTGAAGGTCAGGATCTGGCGGACGAGGTCGCGCGCGCGCAGGCCGGCCTTCTGGATCTCGCCCAACATCGTCAGCGCGGGATGGTCGGCCTCGAGTTCACCTCGCGCGAGTTCGACATTGCCGAGGATCGCGCCAAGGATGTTGTTGAAGTCGTGGGCGATGCCGCCTGCGAGCGTCCCGAGGGATTCCATCTTTTGCGCCTCGCCGAGCTGTGCCTCGAAGCGTCTCAACTCGGCCTCCGCCTCTCGATGCGCGGCCCGGCGAGCGGCCTGGACGAGTTCGCGCTCGACCACGGGCGCCAGCCGGCTCATGTTGTCCTTCATCACATAGTCGTTGGCACCGGCCTTCATCGCGACCACAGCCGTTTCCTCGCCGATCGTGCCGGAGACAAAGATGAAGGGAATGTCCAGACCGCTCGCTCGGAAGGTGGTGAGCGCTTCCAGGCCGCTGAAGCCCGGCATGCTGAAGTCGGAGATCACCGCATCCCACGGGCCCTGGACAAGGGCTGACTGCAGCGCCGCCAGATCCTGGACCCGGTGGAAATCAGGCGCGAAGCCTGCGCGGCGCAGCAGGCGCATCGCCAGGCGGGCGTCGTTTTCCGAGTCCTCGACGGCAAGAACCCTGATCGGCCGTTGATTCATGACGACGCCGGCCGCGGCGGCAATTGGTTGAGTGCGAGCCAGTAGATACCGAGCACCTTGACCGCCTCGAGAAACTCGGTGAAGTCGACGGGCTTGCGCACATAGCTGTTGGCGCCCAGCTTGTAGCCCGAAACGATGTCCTGCTCCTCCTTCGACGAGGTCAGGATCACTGCCGGAAGCAACGCCGTGCGGGGGTCGGCGCGCATCGCCTTGAGCACGCCAAGCCCATCCAGCCGGGGCAGCTTCAAGTCGAGGATGATCAGTGTTGGCAGCGCCGCCTCAGCACGATGGGCATGGGCACCACGCGCAAACAGGAAATCGAGCGCTTCCACGCCGTCGCGGGCGACAACCAGCGGATTCATCAGATGGCTGCGCTTGAATGCGCGCAGCGTCAGCGCGACATCGTCCGGGTTGTCTTCAACCAGCAGGATGACCTTGCTCTCGTCGCTCATCGGTTTGCTCCAGGATACGGAAGAAGAATGTGGCGCCACTGCCGAGGCTGGCCTGGGCCCATAACGGCCAGCCATGGCGGCGCAGCACACGCTGAACAATCGCCAGGCCGACGCCGGTGCCCGGGAAATCGCTTTCGTGGTGAAGGCGCTGGAAGGCGCCGAACAGGCGATCGGCGTAGGCCATGTCGAAGCCTGCACCGTTGTCGGCAACAAAACAGATCCGGTCCCTGCCTTCATGGCGCATACCCACGCGAATGACGGCGTCGACGGTCTTGCCCGTGAATTTCCAGGCGTTTTCGAGCAGGTTCTGCAGCGCGATGTGGATCAGCTCCCGGTCGGCCTGCACCCTGATGCCCTCGTCGATCTCCCAGCGCACCTGGCGCTCGGGTTGACTCCGGGCCAGTGTGGCCGCCATCTCGTGGACCATGGCGCTGATGTCCACCTCCTGAATGCGCAGCTCGGCTCGCGTCACCCGCGCCWGGCCCAGCAGCTCGTCGATCAGGCGACCCATGCGCTGGCTGGCGGCGCGGATGCGCTGCAGGCTGTCACGGGCCTCGTCGTCGAGCTGATCGCCATAGTCCTCGATCAAAGCCAGCGAGAAGCCATCCATGCTGCGAAGGGGGCTGCGCAGGTCGTGCGAGACCGAGTAGCTGAATGACTCGAGCTCATTGTTCAGCGAGACGAGTTCCCGATTGCTGAGCTCGAGCTGGCCAAAGGAATCCCGCAGCGCGCGCGTCATCGCGTCAAAGTGGCGCGCCATCTCGCCGAGTTCATCGGCGCTGCCGACATCGAGCTCGAACGACCAGTTGCCGGCGGCCACCTCGCGAGTGGCCTGCTCGAGCCGCGCGATCGGGCGGAGCACGTCGCGCCGGAACATCCAGACGGCAGCCCCCGTGATCAGCGCCATCAACACCAGTCCCGCGGCCGTCACGAGGACCACTCGCTGTTGCGTCTCGTCGATACGAACGCCCGCATCGTCAATCAGCTTGGCCGCGTCGACGAGGCTTCTTTGCTGCAGGATCAGCAGCCGGCTGGAGATCTGGACCTCGAAGCGCTGCTGGACCTCGTCGGCGACGCCACCGGCGGCTCGCGTGGGCACAACTTCGCCGAACAAGCGGTGGCTGGCCTCGCCGTTGGCGCGCAGCTCGGCCAGTGTCCTGGCTGCGGCATCGTCAAGGCCGGTCGGCAATGCAAGCAGGCCTTCAAGACGCTGCCAGACCGCCTGTTCCTGCAATCGGGCGCGTTCGCGACGGTTGAGCAGGTATTCGAAGGTGACCATGCGGATGTCGTTGAGCGCGCTGGCGATCGCGGCGCTGTGGCGGCGCTGCTTGACAGCGGCACTGACCTGGGTGTTCGCCCAGCCGATGCTGGCGGCGATCAGCACCATGGCGCCGAACATCAGCGCTGCGGCGATCCGGGCCTTGCTGCTGATCTTCATCGCACCACCGTCACCCGCCCCGGGCTCGCGGCCAGCAAGGCGTCGAGGCTCAGATGGGACAGGAAGTTCGGCATCGGCTGCGTGGGCGCATAACCGCGCGCCATCGCCCAGCCCGCCACATCTTCGAGCGTGACCAACTGGGCCTGCTGCTGATCGACCTCCAGATCCAGCGCCTGCCAGGCCGGCTCGAGCGCCTCGGGGTCGAGCTTCAGGCGTGCTGCCAGCAGCGTCTTCGCCTGCTGGGGGTCGAGCTGCACGAAACGCTCGGCATCCAGCAGGGCCAGCAGCAGTCTGCGCAAAGCCTCGCCGCGGGTGGACATGAATTCGCTGCGGCCGACAAGCACGTAGTTCTGGGCATAGGCATCGGGTGCACTGAACGAGATGATGGCGCTGCCCAGGGCCAGTTCGGCTTCATGCCGGACCGGCTGCCAGGCGGCGATGGCGTCCACGCTGCCGTCGCGCAGCGCGGCGATCAGGCGGGTTGGCGGCAGGTCCACGAGGATCAGCGACTGCGGGGCCAGGCGATGGCGCACCATGAAGGCCCACAGGAAGTATTCGCCGCTGGTCCCGAGGGTGACGCCCACCCGGCGCCCCTGCAGGCCGGCCGGTGAGCTGATTTCGCGGTCGCGACGCGCCAGCACGGCCAGTTCGTTGGAGGCGCTCGCCACCGCCGCCGCCATGCTCAGCGGCGCACCTTTGAGCACCTCGATGACGATGGGCACGTCGGCCGCGGCGGCGAGGTCCGCGCCGCCTCGCAGGAGCTCGGCCAGCGCAGCTTTGCCATGGGTTTGCGGCAGCACCGTCACTGCCAGACCGCGTTCATCGAAGAAGCCCCGTGCCGCGGCGATGTGAATAAGACCGGCATGCGGCGCCTGGGGAAGCGCAATCGAGAGCCGCTCGGGCGCCAAGGGCGGGCCGGACCGGCGCCGGCTCAGGCCAAACGCCGTGGCAAGCACGGCGAGTGAGGCCAGGCCTGCCAGATGACGGCGATTCAGACGGCGGTTCAGACCGCGACCCGCCGGGGTCGGAGCGCTCATTTGGTCCTCCCGCACCCAACACGCCAAGGCCATGAAGGCCACCTGGATAACGGGTTAAGTGTGTTGTCTAAGCTCGTTTGAACGAAGAGTACGGGCACGGCTTGCGTCTTGCAAGGCCTGTTGCGTGACGTATGACCTAACTTGTCCAAACTGCGGCATAGGAGATTTCTCCGTTGCCAGTTCAAGCAAATCTGGCAATGCTTTGGCCCTGGAGGTGGCAGATGGACCTGACGAGCTACACAGACCAGTGGCAGGCACAGCGGCAGCAACTCTTCAAATCCGTGCCGCCGGAAGGCCGCAAAGTCCGCTATCTGGACAAGGAGTTCCTGGTCTACCCCGACACCTTCTGGCCCTTCGCCGACAGCCTGCCGCTGGTCAGGAATTTCACGGTCGCGCCAGGCGAAACCGTGCTGGACGTGGGCACCGGCTCAGGCGTCATTGGCATCTTTGCCTGCTACCAGGGCGCAGGGAGGGTGGTGGGCGTGGACATCAACCCGGCGGCCATCCAAAGCGCCACCCACAACGCCCAGATGCACGGCTTTGCCGGCACCATGACAGCGCTGCAGTCCAATTTGTTCGAGGCGCTGGGCGACGAGCAGTTCGATGTCATCACCGCCAACCTGCCGTTCCGAAACAAGCCGGCACACGATGTGGTGGCCATGTCCCAGTGGGACACCGATTTCAAGACCAACACGCGCTTCTTCGAAGGCGTGGGCCGGCATTTGAAGCCCAAAGGGCGCATCTATTTCGTGCAGTCCAACTTCGGTGAGATCGAGGCCATGAAGCGCCTGGCGCAAACAGCGGGCCTGCAGACCAGGGAGCTGGCCAGCGAAGCCACGGACGAAACCGGGCGCCAGCAGTTCTTCGTCTACGAGATGACCTGGGCTTGATCGATTCCAGGAACCTGACGCATCGCCCCCCATGGACAGCCTGCTACTGGCCATCAAGGCGCGCCGCGCCGTCCCGCGCTCAGGCCTGAGAACGAGGGTCCGCAGGGTGGCCGTCATCCTGTGCGGCTCGCGCGGCGGATCCAGCCTCTTCAAGGAGGCCCTGGCCCTGCATCCGAGCATCGCTTCACTGGATGGGGAACTGGACCCGTTGCTGGCCTTGTCGGGCAACGGCTTCAATCAGAACTCCGACAGCGATGGCATCGAGCGGGTGGCCAATGTCGAGGAATTGAGCAGCAACATTCTGGACGAGGTTTCCTTTGCCTCGGCGGACCTCCTCGATACCGAGCTGCTGCTCAGGAAGTGGAAGAACCGGCTCCTGCTGCAGTTCCCGTCGCGTTTCCTGGACACCGCTGCCGAGCGGCGCCTGGAACAGTCGCTGGAGGCGGCCTTGGGCCAGTTCGAAGGCGGCGAGCGTCGCAGCGAAACCGAGCTCCAGGAACTTGTGCTCTCCACCGTGTTCAGCGACGAGCCTTGGCGGATCAGCTACTACGACGGCAAGGCCAACCGCGGCGACGGCCGGCACTTCGACGAACCCTTGAAAATCGAGGAGCCTCCCTTCGTGGTACCCACGCTCAAGCGGCGGCCCTTCGGCCCGGCCGATGTGCGGGAATCGGTGCTGCTGTTCAAGGCGCCGTCCGACGCCTACCGCATCGGCATGTACGAGCAGTTGTTCCCCAACGCCGAGGTGAGCTACATCCATCTGACCCGGGGTTTCGCGCAGTCCATCAACGGCCTGATGGACGGCTGGCTCTACCCGCTGGGATTCTTCTCCCACGACCTCAGCAAGATCGGCTGCGAACTCGTCATCCCCGGCTATTCCGACACCGTGGCTTTCGGCCGCAAGTGGTGGAAGTTCGACCTGCCACCCAACTGGCGCCAGTTCACCCGGGCGAAGCTGGAAGAGGTGTGCCTGAACCAGTGGTACTCCATCCACGAAGCCATCCTGCAAAGCGGCGTCTGCACCCTGCGCGTGTCTTTTGAAGACTTCGTCGACAACCCCATCGCAACGCTGCGGTTGATCACCGACCATCTGGGCCTGCCCGCCATGGCCCCGCCAGATGCGCTGCCCATCAAGATGGCCACCGAACCACCGAGCTCCAAACGCTGGCACAAAAGAAGCGCCTTGCTGCTGGACCTGGCTCAGCGGACCGAGGTGCGCGAGATGATGGACAGGCTTGGCTATCCCATGGAGCCCGACAGATGGCTGTGAATGCAAGGCTTCTGCTGCCCTACCTGATGGGCCAGCGCCGCGACGGCCTGCGCCGCGTGCTCGACATCGACCCCCATCCCTGGGAAGTGCTGGCACCGGCACGGCAGCATGCGACGCGGATCGACGATCCCATCGCCAAGCTGGACAACTTGGGGCGCCTCTACGCCCTGCTGGCTGCTCGTGTCGCCACGCTGGCCCGCAGTGGCTGCCGGCCAGTCAGCCTCGCCGGCGACTGTGTCTCCAGCTTGGGGCTACTGGCCGGTCTGCAGCAAGCCGGCCAGCCGCCCGAGCGTGTACTCTGGCTGGATGCCCATGGCGACTTCCACACCTGGTCCAGCAGCCAGACCCAGTACATCGGCGGCATGCCCCTGGCCCTGTTCGTCGGACGGGTCGACCAAGATCTCGACCCGCGCAGCCAGGCGGCACGCGCCTGCCTGGCCACCATCGGCGTGCAGGCTTATCCACAACAGCAAATCGTTCTCGCCGATGCCCGCGATCTCGACCCCGGCGAGCGCGAAGCCCTGCTCGGCTCCCAGATCCTGCGCTGCCCGCTCGACGAAGTGCTGGCACACCTGCAACCGCAGGAGCGCATCTACCTGCACTGGGACACCGACATCATTGACGACCCGGCCCATATGCCTGCGCTCAAATACCACGTCCAGCGCGGCCCCAGTGCCGCGGACATGGCCGACTTCTTTGGCGCCCTGCGCGCGTACAACATCGTCGCCGTCTCCGTCTCTGCATGGCATGAGGAACAGGACGCCGACAACCGGACCGCCCAGGCCTGCCTGGAGATCTTGAACACGCTGCTCGACGCCTGAGGCCGCGCTGCCCGGTTGTCGTCAGAACGGCGTCGCCGTGTTGTCCTGCAAGCCCATCGCGCCCAAGGCCCTGGCCTCCATCATGAGATGACCACCCAATACAGAGGGTGAGAAATCAGCCGTGCCGGCGGGCTTTTGCCCTTCGGTCCAGGCCTGCAGCGTCTCGGCCGCCATGGGCCGCGCCAGGAAATAGCCCTGCAGTTCGTCGCAGTGCAGCGCCAGCAGGATGTCGCGTTGCCCCTTGGTCTCCACACCTTCGGCGACGACGCGCAACCCCAGCTCATGGGCCAACTGGATGACGGCGCTGACGATGGCCTTGGCGTCGCTGCTGGTCTCGACGTCGGCAACGAAGCTGCGATCGATCTTGAGCTGGCGGGCGGGCAGCTGGCGCAGATAGCTCAGGCTGGAATAGCCGGTCCCGAAATCGTCGATGGAGAGAAACACGCCGATCCGGGCTAACTCCTCGAACGCGCGCTGCGTGCTTTTGAGATCCTCCATCGCGACGGATTCGGTGATTTCGCAAAGCAGTTGGGAGGGTTCGACCAAGTTCCTGGAAAGGGCCGCTTCGATCCGCGCCGCCAGGTCTTCCTCGCGCAGTTGATGCACCGACAGGTTGATCGCCACGCGCATGTGCAGCCCGATCTCGGCCCAGGCGCGCATCTGCCGGCAGGCCTCTTCGATGACCCAGCTGCCAAGGCCGTTGATGAGGCCGAAGCGCTCTGCGAGAGGGATAAACAGACCCGGGGCCAGCAGGCCGCGCTCCGGATGATTCCAGCGCAGCAGGGCTTCGACACCGCGGATCTGGCCATGCTGGCCATCGATCTTGGGTTGGTAATAGAGCTGCAGTTGCTCATGCTCGATGGCATGGCGAAGGTCGTTCAGCAGATTGAGCTGCTCCTGCGCACCTTCGTCCATATGCGCCTCGTACAGCGCATAGGTGCTGCCCCCGGCGCGTTTGGCGGTGTACATCGCGGCGTCCGCATGCATGACCAGCTTGTCGCCGTCACCGTGATCAGGGTAGGCGGCGATGCCAACCKATCCAGACAAGGCGACCCGGCGGCCGCCGATCTCCAGAGGTGCCGCCAGTGCCTCGATCAGGCGGCGGGCGAGGCTGACGCAGTCCACCAGGCTGCTGACGTCCTCCATCAGCAGAACGAACTCGTCGCCACCGATGCGCGCCACCGTGTCGGCGTCGCGGGCCGCTGAACGCAGGCGCACGGCAACCTCCCTCAGCACCGCATCGCCGGCGGCATGGCCGAGCGAGTCGTTGACCGGCTTGAAGCCGTCCAGGTCGACAAACAGCACGGCCACCTTGCCGGCATTGCGCTCCGAGATCTGCTCGCCGTTGCGCGCATGGCGCTGCAGCGCGTGGGTCAGGCGGTCCTCGAACAGCATGCGATTGGGCAGGCCGGTGAGCGGATCCTGGAAGGCACGCCGGCGCAGCTCCTCGTTGGCCGTTTCCAGCTTCACGTTCGCGACCTTCAGCGAGCTGCGCATGCGGGCGTCGAGGGTCGAAGTGAACAAGGTCATCGCCAGCAACGCGACGGATGACACCGACACCATCATCCCGAGCTGCGGGCCTGYCAACGCGTCAGCGCTCAGGCAGACGGTGCCGGCCGGAAAACTAGCCGCCGCCATGCCCGTGTAGTGCATGCCGCAAATGGCGATGCCCATCACCAGCGCGGCCAGGGGCTGGAAGACCATGCCGCGCCTCTCCCCCATCTTGCGCAGCCAGAAGAAGAT
>NZ_JBFULE010000094.1:0-12811 GCF_056400485.1 Roseateles sp. P5_B10 | reverse complement strand
CCGCGAAGGTGGCCAGGATGAGCACCAATGTCAGCGTGCCCAGGTACATGCGGCGCAGGCCGACGCGCTCCAGCGAGCGCTGCTGGTATTCGGCGTTGGCGGTCTGCACCGCCAGGGCATTGSTCAGCATGCTGGCCGGAATGCGCTGGATGACCATCAGGTAGCGCTCGTCCAGCCCCAGGCGCAACTCGGTATTGCGCATCCGCGCCAGCGTGCGGATCTGGGCGCCGCCTTCCAGGGCTGCGGCCTCGTCCTCCAGCCCTTCGAGCTGGCTGGCCACGCTGCCACGGGCCTTGTCCAGCATGGCTCTGCTGGGGCGGTCGGGCGTGAGCTGGCGGGTATCGCCGCCGCCCTCCAGCAGGATCTGGCCGTTGGCGCCGACGACGGCGACCGTGCGGGCGCCAAGCTTGTCGCGCAGGCGCTCCAGCGCCAGCAACTGCGGCGTGCTGCTTTCGGCGAGCTGGTCGGCGGCGTCACGCGTCTTGGTGCCGAGGTCGCTCACCATGGCGTCCAGCGTGCCGCGGCCGAGGTTCAGGCCAGCCTCCAGCGCGCTGGCCAGGCGCACGTCGAACCAGGTCTCGATGCTGCGGTTCACGAACTGGTAGGAGACGGCGTAGATCATCACGCCGGGCACGATGCCCACCAGCGCGAAGATGCTCGCCAGCTTGAGCAGCAGTCGGCTGCCGAAGCGGCCACTGCGCACACGCAAAACGAGGCGCACGGCGGCCGTCAGGATGACCAGGGTCAGCACCACGGCGACCCCCACATTGACCCAGTAGAGCCAGTTGTAGTGGCGCTCGAAGAAGGCACGCTCGGACGTGGTGCCGACGATGAGCACGAAGGCCAGCACACCGGCCACGCCCGTCAGGGTCACCAGGGTGATGACCCAGCCCCAACGCGAAACCTTGGTCATTTCAGAGTGAAGTCGGGCGCGAAGTAGCGCTTCTGCTCGATGCTGAGCGCAAAGCCCGATTGCAGGCCGATCTGCATGGGGCGCGGCAGCTGGGTGACGTCGAGCTTGTAGCTGAACTCGAGGTAGTAGCTGCCGCCGTCCTCGATGTCCTTGGCCTCGGCAATATGCCAGGCGCTCTGGCCGCGCATCGCGGTCAGCGCTTCGTCCAGCGTCGCGAAGCTTTGGTGCAGGCCGCCGTTGGAGACGCGGTACTGCCGGGTCAGGGACTGCCAGGCCAGGCGCCAGGTGCGCTCGGCGCGGGCGACGCGGGCGTCGCGCCAGTACCAGCGGTTGCGCAGCACGGTGGCCTCAACGACGAAATACAGCGGCACCCCCTTGTGCAGTGCGTCTTCGGCGGGGTGACTGAGTTCGAAATGAGTCGTGAAGCTCAGGTCCAGGCCGTCGTCGGCGCGGCGCGCGGACAGCTGGGACAGCTCGATGCCGTCTGCCCGCGCCGGCCCGGGGGCCAGGGCGAGCAGCACGGCAAAGAAGGCGGCGATGGCGATCCGGGCGAACAAATCAGGGTTTCGTGATCAGTGCGTAGAAAAAGCCGTCCAGAGGCGACTGCTGTTGCGAACCATTGTCAGCCAGGGGCAGCAGGTGACCTGTGAACCCGGGCACGGCATGGGACTTGGCGTCAGTTTGGCGTTGCAAAAACGCGTCGAGCTGGGCCTGGCCTTCGGCGCGGAAGACAGAGCAGGTGGCGTAGACGAGGCGGCCGCCCGGCGCGAGCAGCGGCCACAGCGCGTCCAGCAGCTCGGCCTGGATGCGGGCCAGGGCGGTGATGTCATCGGGGCGGCGCAGCCAGCGCACGTCGGGGTGGCGGCGCACGATGCCGGAGGCGCTGCAGGGGGCGTCAAGGAGGATGGCGTCGAAAGGCTGGCCATCCCACCAGGTGCCGGTCTGGCGGGCATCGGCGGCCTTCAGCGTCGCCTGTTGCTGCAGGCGGTTGAGGTTGTCCTGCACGCGGATGAGGCGCTGCGCGTCGGCGTCCAGCGCGGTCAGCTGCAGGTCGGGCTGCAGTTCCAGCAGATGGGCCGTCTTGCCGCCCGGTGCGGCGCAGGCGTCCAGCACGCGGGCACCCGGCTTGAGGCCTGCGCCGACGACGAGCGGAGCGGCGAGCTGGGCGGCCGCGTCCTGCACGGACACCAGACCCTCGGCAAAACCGGGCAGGGCCGACACGGGCACGGGCTTGTCCAGCACAACGGCCTGGGGCGTGGGGGCGCCCAGGGCCCTTGCCGCGATGCCGGCGGCCGCCAGGCGCTTCACGTAGTCATCCGCCGTGGCGCGCTGGGCGTGCACCCGCAGCGTCATCGGCGGTGGGCGGTTGTTGGCGGCCAGGAGGGCCTGCCACTGCGCCGGCCAGTCCAGCCGCAGCTTCTCGACCCACCAGGCCGGGTGGTTGAAGGCGCCCAGCGGGCTGCGCTCGGCGGCGGCGACGAGGGCGCCGCGTTCGCGCAGAAAGCGACGCAGTACGGCGTTGATGAAGGCAGCGCTGGCCGGCGCGCGCTGCTTGGCGGCGTGGACGGCCTGGTCGACCAGGGTGTGGTCGGCGTACATGGGCGACGAATCGGGTTCGGGGTCGGGCCAGAGCAGGGCCAGCGCGGTCAGCAGCAACGCGTCGACGCGCGCCGGCGGTGCCTTGGGCGCGAGCTGCTGGCGGGCCGCTTCGGCGCCGCCCAGGCGGCGCAGCGCCGTGAAGGCCAGGGCCTGGGTGCCGGGGCGCAGGTCGGCGGGCACGCGGCCCAGCAGCTCGGTCAGGGATTTGCCCTCGCGCACGCCCTGGACGGCATCGGCGGCCTGGGACAGCAGCCGGTGCAGAGGGGCCGACATCGAGCCGGCTTGGGGGCTTTGGGACATCGCGCCAGTGTAGGAGCGGGCTTTGGCCGGAGAATTCGCGCCCATGAATGCACCCGCCCCCGACGCGCCCGTTTCCGAACGCATCCGCTACCGCCTCGTGTCGGCCGGCTGCCGCCACCACGCCAACGACAACATCGCCGCCTACATCGAGCCCGGTGAACTCGACGCGCTGCAGGCCGAGGTGCAAACCCGCATGCAGGAAGTGCTGAAGAGCCTGGTCATCGACACCGACAGCGACCACAACACGCAGGAAACCGCCAAGCGCGTCGCCAAGATGTTCGTCCGCGAGGTCTTTGCCGGCCGCTACGCCGAGGCGCCGACGGTGACCGAATTCCCCAACATCAGCCGCCTCAATGAGCTGATGATCGTCGGCCCCATCACGGTGCGCAGCGCCTGCTCCCACCACCTCTGCCCCATCATCGGCAAGGTGTGGATCGGCATCATGCCCAACGAGCATTCCAACCTGATCGGCCTGTCGAAGTACGTGCGCCTGACCGACTGGATCATGAGCCGCCCGCAGATCCAGGAAGAGGCCGTGATCATGCTGGCCAACGAGCTGGAGACCCGCGTGCGGCCCGACGGCCTGGCCGTCGTCATGGAGGCCGACCACTTCTGCATGCACTGGCGCGGCGTCAAGGACATCGAGGCCGCGATGACCAACAGCGTCATGCGCGGGGCTTTCCTGACCGATCCCAATCTGCGGCGGGAGTTCCTCTCCCTCATGCCGAAAAAGTCGGCAGGCTGAAGCTCAGAGCGTCGGGCTCAGCCAGGATGGAGTGGGGTATTGCGGGCCGAGCGCCGGGCCGCTCCCTAGCCGGCCCGCGTTGGGCGATGTGCATGCGGCTCGATGCCGCATGCATCGCCGTCCCCGCGGGGGACCGACCAAGTCCACCCGCGTTCAGCGGGGCGGATTGGGCGAGGGGCTAAAGCGACCTTGCTTCGCTGAAGCCGTAGAGATTCGCCAGCACCCGCGTCGGGAACTGGTGCAAGGCCTCGTTGTACTGGCCGACCGCCTGGTTGAACACCTGCCGCGCGAATGCGCGCTGGCGCTCGATCAGTTTCAGCTCGCTGACCAGGCCGTCGATCTCGGTTTCGCTGCGCAGCTCGGGCTGATGGTCCAGCAGAGACAGCAAGCGGGTCAGCGCCGCGGCGTGCAGCGCGCTGGCCACGGCCAGRCTGCCGACCGGGTCGGGTGCCCAGGGCTTGCTCCGCGAGGCCAGGGCTGCGGCTTGCGATTCCGCCTGCGCGCTCGCCAAGGCATCGARCGTCGCTTGTTCGCTGGAGAGCCGCGGCGCCACGGCAGCAAGCAGCTTGTCGCAGACCTCGCCGCGGTCCTTCAAGTGGGCATCGAGCTGCACAAAGGCCTCGCCGATGACATTGCGCAGCGACATCAGCCGGTTGTAGGCACCAATGCCCCAGAAGAACAACAGCGCCGCCCCGGCGACGCCAGCCCAGCTCCAGATCGTCATGCCGCCGCCCGGTAAGCAGCAAACCCATTGGCTCGCAGCGCGCAGGCCGGGCAGTGGCCGCAGCCATGGCCCCAGTCATGCAACTCGCCGCGCTCGCCGAGGTAGCAGGTATGGGTGTCCTCGACGATGAGCTTGACCAGCGCCCCGCCACCGAGCGATTCGGCCAGGCRCCAGGTGGCCGCCTTGTCGATGAACATCAGCGGCGTGTCCAGCGTCATCGGCGTGTCCAGGCCCAGGCTGAGTACCACCTGCATGGCCTTCATCGTGTTGTCGCGGCAGTCCGGGTAGCCGGAGAAGTCGGTCTCGCACATGCCGCCGACCAGCACCGACGCGCCGCGGCGGTAGGCCAGCGTCGCGGCAAAGGTCAGGAAGAGCAGGTTGCGGCCGGGGACGAAGGTGTTGGGCAGGCCGTTGGCCTGCAGCTCGATGGCACGTTCGCTCGTCAGCGCCGTGTCGCTGATCTGGCCGAGCAGGGACAGGTCCAGCAGATGGTCGGCGCCGAGCTTGCCGGCCCAAGCTGGGAACTGGCGCGCGATCTCGGCGCGCACGGTGTTGCGGCAGTCCAGCTCGATGCGGTGGCGCTGGCCGTAGTCGAAGGCCAGCGTCTCGACTTCGGCGAAGCGGTCCAGGGCCCAGGCCAGGCAGGTGGTGGAGTCCTGGCCGCCGGAAAACAGCACCAAGGCTTTGCGGTTGTCGGTCATGGCCGGGATGCTACCCGGCCACCCCGCCCATGCTCGGCGCCAGGCCGGGTGCCGGCGCGCCGGTTCGGCACCTTCAAGAGCCGGCCGACAGGCACCTCGGCCGTGCTTGCGCGCCCCCGAATCGCCCTGCGCGGCGCGCCTTTGCACCGCCCGCGTGCGCGTCCAACCCGCCTCGCCCAGGCGGGCGAACTGGCACGCCACATGCTTGTATACCGAATTGAACACAAGCCGGAACTCAACCGGCGCACTTCGTGGGTCAAGCAACTTGAGGAGAGCCAGGATGACGCGATCGCAATGGAACCGCCGGCACTTGTTGGGCAGCCTGGGTGCTGCGGGAGCCGGCGTGATGACCGCCGGCTGGAGCGGCCTGGCRCACGCCCAGAAGCCGCTGACCGTGGGCTTCATCTACGTCGGCCCGCGGGACGACTACGGCTACAACCAGGCGCATGCCGAGGCCGCGGCGCTGGTGAAGAAGATGCCGGGCATCAAGGTGGTGGAGGAGGAGAACGTCCCCGAGACCAACGCGGTGCAGAAGACCATGCAGGGCATGATCGCCCAGGACGGCGCGGGCCTGCTGTTCCCGACCTCGTTCGGCTACTTCGCCCCGCACATCCTGGCGCTGGCGCCCAAATACCCCAACGTGCGCTTCGCGCACTGCGGCGGGCTGTGGGATGCGGCCAAGCACCCCAAGAACGCCGGCAGCTTCTTCGGCTACATCGACGAGGCCCAGTACCTCAACGGCGTGGTTGCAGCCCATGTGACCAAGAGCAAGAAGCTCGGCTTCATCGCGGCCAAGCCCATCCCGCAGGTGCTGCGCAACATCAATGCCTTCACGATGGGCGCGCGCAGCGTGCACCCGGACATCACGACGACGGTGATCTTCACCGGCGACTGGAGCATGCCGGTCAAGGAGGCCGAGGCCACCAACAGCCTGGCCGACCAGGGCGTGGACGTGTTCACCATGCACGTGGATGGCCCCAAGGTCATCGTCGAGACAGCAGCCAAACGCGGCAAGTTCGTCTGCGGCTACCACGCCAGCCAGGCCAAGCTGGCACCGCAGGCCTACCTGACGGGCGCCGAGTGGAACTGGATCACCGCCTACAAGCAGATCATCGACGCCGCGCAGACCGGCAAGCCGCATCCGAACTTCGTGCGCGGCGGGCTCAAGGACGGCTTCGTCAAGAGCAGCCCCTACGGCAGCTCGGTGCCCGAGGGCGGGCGCAAGCAGGCCGAGGCCGTGCGCGCCGAGATGCTCAAGGGCAGCTTCGACATCTTCAAGGGCGAGCTCAAGGACAACGCCGGCAAGGTGGTCATTCCAAAAGGCAAGGTGTTCAAGCAGACCGACATGGAGTTGGAGGGCATGAACTACCTCGTCGAAGGCGTGATTGGAAAGGTCTGAGCCTCTGGGAGCCGCCGCCATGGTCGCCAACTCAAGAGCGCAGGGTTTCGCCGAAGCCCTGCTGCTGCCCGTCTTCGCACTGACCGCCGCGCTGCTGCTGTTCGGCGTCTTCGTGTGGCTGGGCGGCACGTCGCCGGTGGAGGCCTGGAAGCTGCTCTTCCTCGGCGCCTTCGGCGACGCCTTCTCCTGGCAGAACACGCTGCTGCGCGCCGCGCCGCTGATGCTCACCGCGCTGGCCGTGGCGCTGCCCGCGCAGGCGGGCCTGACGATGATTGGCGGCGAGGGCGCGCTGGTGCTTGGTGCGCTGGGCTGTGCCGGCCTGCCCTATCTCTTCGGCCCACCCGGCAACGTGATCGGCAGCGCCATGGTGCTGGCGGCCGGTGCGCTGCTGGGCGGCGGCTGGGTGATGCTCTCCGGCTGGCTGCGCCAGTGGCGCGGCGTCAACGAGACCATCTCCAGCCTGCTGCTGAGCTACATCGCCATCGCGCTGTTCAAGCACTTCGTCGAAGGGCCGATGCGCGACCCGGCGAGCCTGAACAAGCCGTCCACCCATCCGCTGGCTGAAGGCCTGCGCATCGGCCCCATCATGGGCGACGCGGCCATGGAGTCCTGGCTGGGCGACGTGCACTGGGGCCTGGTCATCGGCGTCGTGCTGTGCCTGGCCTGCGGCGCCTGGCTGAGCTTCAGCGCCTCGGGCTTCGCGATGCGCGTGGTGGGCGGCAACGCCCGGGCCGCCCGTCTCGTCGGCCTGCCCACCGACCGCCTCATCCTGCTGGCCTGCGCCCTCGGCGGCGCGGCGGCGGGCCTGGCCGGCGCCATCGAGGTGGCGGCCGTGCACACGGCGGCCAACGCCTCGGTGATCGCCGGCCTGGGCTACACGGGCATCCTGGTCAGCTTCGTGGCGCGTCACAACCCCTGGGCCATCCCGCCGGTGGCGGTGCTGTTCGGCGGCTTTGCGGCGGCCGGCAGCCTGCTGCAGCGCCGGCTTGATTTGCCCGACGCCTCGGTGCTGGTGCTGCAGGGCTTCGCCTTCGTCTTCATCCTCGCGGCCGAGGCGCTGCGCGGGCGGCTGTTCGCGCCGCGCGCAGTGGCCAGGCGGCCAGCGCCCGTCACTGCGGCGGCTGAACCTCAGGGGGTTGCATGAGTCTTGAGCTGAACGTCGTCCCCGACCTGCTGCTCGCCGTCATCGGCGGCGCGCTGCGGGTGGGCAYACCCTTCCTCTTCGTCAGCCTCGGCGAGTGCCTGACCGAGAAGAGCGGCCGCATCAACCTCGGCCTCGAAGGCGTGCTCGTCTTCAGCGCCATGGCCGGCTTCGGCGGCGCCTACCTCAGCGGCTCGCCGTGGCTGGGCGTGTTGGCTGCCAGCGGCTGCGGCGCGCTGCTGGCCCTGCTGCACGGGCTGCTGTGCTCGCTGCCGCGCGTGTCAGACATCGCCACCGGCATTGCGCTGATGCTGCTGGGCGCGGGCCTGGCCTTCTACCTGGGCAAGCCGCTGATCCAGCCGCAGGCGCCGCAGATCCCGTCACTGCCGCTGGGCGCCTGGAGCGACTCGTCCGCCGTGCAGACCGCGCTGTCGGTCAACGCCCTCTTCCCCATCGGCGTGGCGCTGGCCACGCTGCTGGCCTGGGGCTTCAAGAACACGCGCTGGGGGCTGGTGGTGCGCATGGCCGGCGACAGCAGCGATGCCGCGCGGGCACTGGGCTACTCGGTCAACGGCGTACGCATCGCCGCCACCACGGTGGGCGGCGCCATTGCCGGCCTGGGCGGGGCGTCGCTGTCGCTGTACTACCCCGGCAGCTGGAACGAAGGCCTGTCCAGCGGCCAGGGCCTGATCGCCGTGGCCCTGGTCATCTTCGCGCGCTGGCGCCCGTGGCGCTGCCTGGGCGCGGCGCTGCTGTTCGGCGGCGCGGGCGCCATCGGCCCGGCGCTGCAGAGCGTGGGCGTGAGCGGCGGCTACTACCTGTTCAACGCCATGCCCTACGCGCTGACCCTGCTCATCCTCGTGGCCACCTGCACGCCGAGCCAGTCTCTCAAAGGTGCGCCCGCCGAACTCGGTGTGTCCCGTTGAACCGAAGGAACCCGACCATGCCGACCCTGCGTTCAAAACCCTATGCCTGGCCCTTCGACGGCAACATCAGCCCGAACAACACGGCGCTGGTCATCATCGACATGCAGACCGACTTCTGYGGCATCGGTGGCTACGTCGACAAGATGGGCTACGACCTGTCGCTGACGCGCGCGCCCATCGCCCCGCTGAAGGTGCTGCTGGCCGCCGCGCGCCGCAAAGGCATGCACGTCATCCACACCCGCGAGGGCCACCGCCCCGATCTGGCCGACCTGCCGGCCAACAAGCTGTGGCGCTCGCGGCAGATTGGCACCGCGGGCCGCGGCATCGGTGACGCTGGGCCCTGTGGCCGCATCCTCGTGCGCGGCGAGCCGGGCTGGGACATCATTCCCGAGCTCTACCCCGCCGCGGGCGAGCCCGTCATCGACAAGCCCGGCAAGGGCAGCTTCTGCGCGACCGACCTGGAGCTGATCCTGCACACGCGCGGCATCCGCAACCTCATCCTCACCGGCATCACCACCGACGTGTGCGTGCACACGACCATGCGCGAGGCCAACGACCGCGGCTTCGAGTGCCTGATGCTGTCGGACTGCACCGGCGCCACCGACCCTGGCAACCACGCCGCCGCGCTCAACATGATCCAGATGCAGGGCGGCGTGTTCGGCGCGGTGGCCGACTCGGCCGCCGTGCTCGACCTGCTGGCGCAACTCTGAGCCGCGGCCATGTCCCACCCGCACGCCCTGCAGCTCGATACCTACCGCCTCACCAAGCGCTTCGGCAGCTTCACGGCGCTGGATGACGTCTCCCTCACCGTGCGGCCCGGCACCGTGCATGCGCTGCTGGGCGAGAACGGCGCCGGCAAAAGCACGCTGGTGAAGGCCATCGTCGGCTACCACCGCCCCGACGACGGCGCCGTGCTGGTGGACGGCCGCGAGCGCGAGATCGCCTCGCCGGTCRTGGCCCGCGACCTCGGCCTGGGCATGGTCTACCAGCACTTCACCGTCGTGCCCGGCATGAGCGTCGCCGAGAACCTGCTGCTGGCGCGCGGCCACCTGCCCATGGTCGTGGACTGGAAGGCTGCCCGCGCCGAGCTGCAGGCCTTCATGGACACGGCACCTTTTCGCCTGCCGCTGGACGCCTGGCCCGGCGAGCTGTCGGCCGGCGAGAGGCAGAAGCTCGAAATCCTCAAGCAGCTGTTCCTCAAGCCGCGCCTGCTCATCCTCGACGAGCCTACCTCGGTGCTGACGCCGCAGGAGGCCGACGAAGTGCTGGGCGCGCTGCGCGAGCAGGCGCACGCCATGGCCTGCTCGGTGCTGATGATCACGCACAAGTTCCGCGAGGTGATGGCCTATGCCGACGACGTGAGCGTGCTGCGCAAGGGGGCGCTGGCGGCCACCGGCGCGGTGGCCGACTGCACGCCCGACAGCCTGGCCACTGCGATGGTGGGCGAGGGCCGCAGCGCGGTCATGCGTCCGACGTGGGTGCGCGAAACGCGCCCGCCCGGTGAGGTCAAGCTCGCCATCGAGGCTTTGGACGTGATGGGCGACCGCGGCGAGCCCGCCGTGCGCGCCCTGAGCCTGGACGTACGGCGCGGCGAAATCGTCGGCATCGCCGGCGTCAGCGGCAACGGCCAGCGCGAGCTGATGCAGGCCCTGGTGGGCCAGCGCGCCCGCCTCGCCGGCCGGGTGATGGTGGACGACCAGCCCTTCCTGGCCCGCCGCGCCGAGAACCGCGCCCGAAAAGTGCGCAGCCTGCCCGAGGAGCCGCTGGCCAATGCCTGCGTCGGCCCCTTGAGCGTGGCGCAGAACATGGCGCTGCGCAGCTTCGACGAGACACCTTGGGCGCGCGGCGGCCTGGTGCGCTGGGGCGCGCTGCGCCAGCGTGCGCGCGAATGGATCGCCGAGTACGGCGTCAAGACCCAGGGCGAGCGCGCCGCCATCCGCACGCTGTCGGGCGGCAACGTGCAGCGCGCCGTGCTGGCCCGCGAGCTGGCCGGCGAGTCCGAGCTGCTGCTGGTCAGCAACCCCGTCTTCGGGCTGGACTTCGCCGCCGTCGCCGAGATCCACGGCCGCCTGACGGCCGCACGCAACCGGGGTGCGGCCGTGCTGCTCGTCAGCGAAGACCTGGACGAGCTGCTGGCGCTGGCCGACCGCATCGTCGTCATGAGCGAAGGCCGCATCGTGCACGACGTGCCGGCCGCCGAGGCCACGCGCCAGTCGCTCGGCGAATTCATGGGTGGGAAGGGGCACGCATGAACACGCTGCTCACGCTGGCAACCGCGCAACCCTTTCCCTACACCTTCAACCCGGCGCACACGGCGCTGGTCGTCATCGACATGCAGCGCGACTTCATCGAGCCCGGCGGCTTCGGCGCCAGCCTGGGCAACGACGTGACGCGGCTGCAGGCCATCGTGCCGGCCGTGCGCCGCATGCTCGACGCCTGGCGTGCCATCGAAGCTGTGGTGCTGCACACCCGCGAGGCCCACCGCCCCGACCTCAGCGACTGCCCGCCGGCCAAGCGGCTGCGCGGCCAGCCGTCGCTGCGCATCGGCGACGTCGGGCCCATGGGCCGCGTCCTGATTGCCGGCGAGCCCGGCGCCGAGATCATTCCCGAGCTGGCGCCGCTGCCGGGCGAACTGGTGGTGGACAAGCCCGGCAAGGGCATGTTCTACGCCACGCCGGTGGACGCGCTGCTGAAGGAGCGCGGCATCACCCACCTGCTGTTCATGGGCGTGACCACCGAGGTCTGCGTGCAGACGTCGATGCGCGAAGCCAACGATCGCGGCTACGAGTGCCTGCTGATCGAAGACGGCTCCGCCAGCTACTTCCCCGAATTCAAGGCCGCCGCGCTGGCCATGCTGACGGCCCAGGGCGCCATCGTCGGCTGGGCAGCGCCGTCGAGCGCAGTCATCGAAGCGATCACATGACCGAAACCCTGCACACCGTCGCCGACTGGCAGGCCGCCTACGCCGCTGGCGCAGGCCCCTACATCCTGCTGACCGACCTGCTGGCCCGGCTGCAACCCACCGACCCTGCGTGGATCCACGTCTGCACGCCCGAGCAGCTCGTCGCCCAGCTCGCCGCGCTGCCACCGCGCGGCCCCGCCACGCCGCTGTGGGGCGTGCCGCTGGCCGTGAAGGACAACATCGACGTCGCCGGCATGCCCACCACGGCCGCCTGCCCGGCCTTCGCCCACCAGCCCGAGCACTCGGCCACCTGCGTGCAGCGCCTGCAGGCAGCCGGCGCCGTCGTCGTCGGCAAGACCAACCTCGACCAGTTCGCCACCGGCCTGGTCGGTACCCGTTCGCCCTACGGCGAAGTGCCCAACAGCTTCGCGCCGGAATACGTGAGCGGTGGCTCCAGCTCGGGTTCGGCCTCGGTGGTGGCGCGGGGCCTGGTACCACTTGCCCTGGGCACCGACACCGCCGGCTCGGGCCGCGTGCCGGCCGGCTTCAACCACCTCGTGGGCCTCAAGCCCACGCCGGGCAGCGTGCCCATGCGCGGCGTGCTGCCGGCCTGCCGCACACTGGACGTGGTGAGCGTGTTCGCGCTGACCGTGGCCGACGCGGCGCTGGCCTTCTCGTTGTTCGAGGGCGCCGAAGGCGACGAGGCGCGCTTCCACGTCGCCGCGCCGCGCCCGCCCTGGCTGGGTGGCGCCCGCGCGGCGCTGCGCCTGGGTGTGCCGCTGGAGCCTGGCTGCGACGCCGCCCTGGGCTGGCCGGCCGCCTTCGAGGCCGCRCAGGCCCGTGCCCGCGCGCTGGGCGCCGAGCTGGTGGTGCTGGACTTCGAGCCGCTTTTCGAAGTCGCCAAGCTGCTGTACGAAGGCCCCTGGGTGGCCGAGCGGCTGAGCGTTGTCGACAACCTGCTCGCCGCCGAACCCGAGGCCTTCGACCCCACCGTGGCCCACGTCATCACGCAAGGCCGCAACCACGACGCAGTGGCCGCCTTCCGTGGCCGCTACGAACTGGAGACTCTGCGCGCCGAACTGCAAAGCCTGTGGCAGCAGGTGGACGCGCTCTTCGTGCCCACCGCGCCCACCTGCCCCACGCGCGCCGCCGTGGCCGCCGAGCCGGTGCTGCGCAACAGCGAGCTGGGCCGCTACACCAACTTCGTCAACCTGCTGGGCTGGTCGGCGCTGGCCCTGCCTTGCCAACTGCCCGATGACCCATCCCCGCTGCCCTTCGGCATCACGCTGATCGCCCCCGGCGGGGCCGACGCGGCGTTGGTCGACTTCGGGCTGCGCTGGGAGGCCGCCGGCCCCGCGCTGCTGGGCGCGCGCCTGCGCGACGCCCGCCCGGCCGACCGCCGCGTGCAAGCCCGGCCGCTGAGCGAGCCGACGCTGCTGCTGGCTGTCGTCGGCGCCCATC
>NZ_JBFULE010000093.1:0-12829 GCF_056400485.1 Roseateles sp. P5_B10 | reverse complement strand
TGCATCACCTCGCGCCGCCGCTGCTGGCCAAGAAGAACAACAAGGGCGAGCTGGTCAAGCAGCCGTTCGGCCAATGGATTCGCCCCGCCTTCGGCCTGCTGGCCAAGATGAAGGGCCTGCGCGGCACGGCCTTCGACATCTTTGGCCACACCGCGGAGCGCAAGATGGAGCGCCGCTGGATCGCCGACTACCGCGCCGGTGTCGACAAGGCGCTGGCCGGCCTGACGGTGGAGAAGCTGGCCGATGCGGTTGAGCTGGCCCGCGTGCCGGAAGACATCCGCGGCTACGGCCACGTGAAGGAGCGCCACGAGAAGGCCGCCCGCGCCAAGTGGGACGCACTGCTGGCCAAGGTCTGATCTCGTACAGGCGCTGACAACTGCCCCACAAGCCCGCGTCAAGCAGGCTTGCGGGGGGGCTTTGTCTTTCAAGGGCGTACTGTCGAGTGTTGCAGCACGATCAGCCAGCGACCGTCGATGCGCTGATAGGCAAAGCTGTAGCGCGCCGGCCGCGTCTTCATCTGGCCTTCGACCTGCTCGCTGAACTCGTATTGGCCCGACCGCACCGCCGTGTCGCCGAACAGCTGCAGGTTGCCGATGATCCAGCGCATGCGCGCCGTCGGCCGTTGCGCCATCTGCTCGAAGAACACCGGCAGTGCAACGCCGTCCAGCGGCACGGCCGTGTATTCGTCGTCGGTGATCAGCGCGCCCGGGGCATACAGCTGCTGGAGCCGTCGTGGGTCGCGGCTGTTGTAGGCGTCCTTCCAGTCTTCCAGCGCCTGCATCAGGTCGTTGGCGCAGTTGCTGCCGGGCTGGTCGCAACGCAGCGGCGGTGACACGACCACCGTGCGCTTCGTCGTGCAGCCGCTGCCGGCCAGCATCAGCAGCAGGCATGTCGCCGCAGCGAGCACGCGGCGCATCTTGTTGATCATTGCCATGTTCAGCCCCCCTGCGTTGTGGTGCGAATTGTGAATCTGCCCGTCGCGGGGCAATCCCTGAACGGGGCCGCGTCCGGGGTTGCCTAGACTGCGCCCTTTCCAACAGGGAGAACCAATGAAGACGATGCTGCGCGGCCTGCTGGCCGCTGTCGGCCTGCTGCTGAGCCTGTCCACACAGGCCGCCGACGCCCCACCCGAGAACGCGGCCTGGACCGAGGCCAAGGCCGCGGCCAAGGAAGGCCCGGCCGACGTCGCCATCGCAGGGCAGGCCACGCTGCACCTGCCGGCCGGCCGCATCTTCATCCCCCAGCCCCAGGCCGGCAAGCTGCTGACCGCGATGGGCAACCCGGGCGAACACACCGAACTGGCCGGCCTCATCTTCCCCAAGGGCGACGGCGAATGGTTCGCCACGCTGCGCTACATCGCCTCCGGCTACGTGAAGGACGGCGACGCCAAGGAGTGGAAGGCCGATGACCTGCTGGCCAGCTACAAGGAAGGCACCGAGGCCAGCAACGACGAGCGCCAGAAGATGGGCGTGGCGCCCATCGAGATCACCGGCTGGGCCGAGCCGCCGGCCTATGAAGCGACCCAGCACCGCCTCGTCTGGGCGATGAGCTCCAAGGAAAAGGGCGCGCCGGCCGACGCGGGCCAGGGCGTCAACTACAACACCTATGCGCTGGGCCGCGAGGGCTATCTGAGCCTGAATTTCATCACCGACCTGAAGGAGTTGCCGGACCAGAAACCCGACGCCAAGGCCTTGCTCGGCGCGCTGGAGTTCGACAAGGGCAAGCGCTACGAGGACTTCGACTCTTCCACCGACCATGTCGCCGAGTACGGCCTGGCGGCGCTGGTGGTCGGCGTTGGCGCCAAGAAGCTCGGCCTGCTGGCTGTGGCGTTCGCCTTCATCGCCAAGTTCGCCAAGATCATCTTCATTGCGGTGATTGGTGGCGGTGCAGCCATCACGAAGTTCTTCAAGCGCGACAAGCCCACGGTCTGATGTTCAAGCTCCTCGCGCTGCTCTTCACGGGCGCCAAGTTCGGCAAGCTGCTGACCACCGGCGGCAGCATGCTGATCTCGCTGGTCGTCTACGCCTGGATCTACGGTTGGCGCTATGCGGCAGGCTTCATCGCGCTGCTCTTCGTGCATGAGATGGGCCACTTCATCGCGGCGCGCTACAAGGGCCTGAACGTCGGCGCGCCGACCTTCATCCCCTTCGTCGGCGCCTGGGTCGAGTTGAAGGATATGCCGCATGACGCGCAGACCGAGGCTTTCGTCGGCCTGGCCGGGCCGATGCTGGGTACGGTCGGCGCCACGGTCACCTATCTGATGGCGCGCAGCTGGGGCGCCGACTGGCTGCTGGCCGTGTCCTACAGCGGCTTCTTCCTGAACCTGTTCAACCTGATCCCGATCTCGCCTTTCGACGGCGGCCGCATCACGGCCGTGCTGTCGCCGCGCATCTGGCTGCTCGGCGCGCCCATGCTCGTGGCGCTGTTCTTCTGGCGGCCCAGCCCGATGCTGATCCTGATGGCCCTGCTGGCCTGGCCCCAGCTCATCAAGGCCTGGCGGCATCGCAGCGACAGCCCCGAGGCGCAGACCTATTACGCCGTGCCCGCGGCCGTGAAATGGGAATACGCGACCTACTACCTCGTGCTGGCCGCCTACCTTGCCGTCATGTGCCACGACGTGCACGAAATGCTGGCCGTCGTGCGCGGCTGACACGAGCAGGCGGGTTGGCCTCGGGGCGCACTACGATCCAGCCGCACCCCGTGCTCGGAGTTCCCCATGACCCGCACCCGCCTGCTGCTGGCCTTGTGCCTGTCCRCCCTGCTGGCGTCACCAGCCAGCGCGGAACGGCAGCTGCGCGCCTGTGCCCATCCGGCCGCCCAGCCGATGAGCTGGGAGCAGCAGGGCCGGCTGCACGGCGTCTGCGTCGAGGTCGCGCGTCGCGCCTTCGCTGCCGCCGGATGGACGCTTGCCGTCGAACCGGTCGGGCCCTGGTCCCGCTGCCAGGCCCTGGTCGAGCGCGGCGAAGTGGACGTGATGGTCTGCGCCTTCGACACCCCCAAGCGGCGCGGGTACGCCGTGGTCGTGGAGCCGGCGCTGGCACGCAATGAGGGCGCACTCTTCGTGCGGCGGGACAACCCGCTGCGCTTTGAGGGCTGGACCGATCTCGCCGGCCTTCGCATCGGCGTGGGCCTGGGCGTCAGCCTGGGAACGGAGGTGGACCAGCAACTTGCCCATCATGCCCTGGTGGACAACGCGCTCAGCGAGGAGCTGAACCTGCGCAAATTGCTGCTGGGCCGCCTGGATGCGGTTGCCACGGCGCGCGAATCGGGCGAGCAACTGTTGCGCGCCGTGGGCTGCGAGCAGGAGGTGCGCGTGCTGCCGCGTGGCCTCGGCGCGGCAGGGCTGTACCTGCAGATATCGCGGCAATCGCCGGGCGTGTCGGCCGCCGCGCAGGTGCGGGACTATCTGCTGCAGCCCGGCTACGCAGCCGAACTGCAGCAGCTGCATCGCCAGCAGGCCGAGCTCTATCGTCAGCAAAATCCGCCGCGCGAACTGGGGCGCTGCGGGCGCTGAGGCTGCCGGGCAAGCGAGGCTTCACCAGTCAAGTGCCGTCGTCGCGCGGCGCCGGCCTAGACTGGGCCGCACCATGCGCCAGGATGATGCCGACCCCGCCGCCGCTCCAGCCCGCCGCTGACCGCCGCAGGTGGCTGGGCCTGCTGCTGGCGGTGCTGGGCGCCATCGGCTTCTCGGGCAAGGCCATCATCGTCAAGCTGGCCTACCGCCACGGCGTCGACGCGGTCACGCTGCTGATGTGGCGCATGCTGCTGGCCCTGCCTTTCTTCGTGGCGCTGGCCTGGTGGGCCGGGCGCGGCAAGCCGGTGCTGACGCGTCGCGACTGGCGCGACATCGGCGTGCTCGGCTTCACCGGCTACTACCTGGCGAGCTACCTCGACTTCGCCGGCCTGGCCTACATCACGGCCAGCCTGGAGCGGCTGATCCTCTACCTCAACCCGACGCTGGTGCTGCTGCTGTCGGTCGTCTTCTTCCACCACCGGCTGCAGGCGCGGCAGGTCATTGCGCTGGCCATCAGCTATGCCGGCGTCGTGGCGGTGTTCGCGCATGAACTCAGCTTCCAGGGGACCGACACGGCGTTCGGGGCGGCCCTGGTGTTCGGCAGTGCCGTCAGCTATGCCGTCTATCTGGCGCTGTCCGGCAAGGTCGTGCAGCGCCTGGGCTCGATGCGGTTGGCAGGCCTGGCCAGCAGCGTGGCCTGCGTGCTGTGCATCACACAGTTCGCGTTGCTCAAGCCCGCCTCCGCCTTCATCGTGCCCGAGCCGGTGATGTGGCTGTCGCTGCTGAATGCCACCGCCTGCACGGTGGCGCCGGTGCTGATGGTGATGCTGGCCATCGCCCGCATTGGCGCGCCGCTGTCGTCGCAGGTCGGCATGGTCGGGCCGATGAGCACCATCCTGATGGGCGTCTTCATCCTTGGYGAGCCGATGAACGCCTGGATCGTGTTCGGCACGACGCTGGTGATGGCCGGCGTCTTCCTAGTCAGCGCCCGTAGAGGTAGCCCGGCAGCCACAGCGTCATCTCCGGCCACACGTACATGAACACCATGCACAGGATGACGATGAGCATGTAGGGCATCATGCCCGCGAAGATCTGGTTCAGCGTCACATGCGGCGGGCTCACCCCCTTCAGGTAGAAGGCCGACATGGCCACCGGCGGGCTCAGGAAAGCGGCCTGCAGGTTCACGAACACCAGCACGCCCCACAGCATCGGGTCGATCTGGAAGTGCGCCAGCAGCGGCAGGAAGATGGGCACGAAGATGACGATGATCTCGGTCCACTCCAGCGGCCAGCCCAGCACGAAGATGATGGCCTGCGACAGCAGCATGAACTGCAGCGGCGTCAGGTCCATCGACAGCACCCAGCGCTCCACCAGCGCMTGCCCGCCCAGCAGCGCGAACACGGCCGAGAACAACGCCGAGCCGACGAAGAGCCAGCAGACCATGGCCGTCGTCTTGGCCGTCAGGAACACCGCTTCACGGGTCTTCTTGAAAGTCAGCGAGCCGGCCTGCCAGGCCATCAGGAAGGCACCTGCCGCACCCACTGCGGCTGATTCGGTGGCGGTGGTGATGCCGAACAGGATGACGCCCAGCACCACCAGCGTCAGGATGCCCAGCGGCATCACCGACGACACCAGCATGGTCAGGATCTCGTACTGCTCGGCGTCGAAGCGCCAGTAGTACCAGGCCAGCAGCAGGGCCGTCAGCACGCAGACGATGGCGAAGCCCGTGTAGAAGTTCTTCGGTACGGCCTCGGGTCGGGGTGCTTCGCTGACTGCGCCACCCATGCGCTGCAGCGGCTCGTCGGCGGCGGGCTTGGCTGCGCCCGGTTCGGCCAGGGCACCGGGCGGTTCCTGCAACCCGCCGCTGGCCCCTGGCGGTTCGGCCAGGCCGCCCGATGGGCTCGGCGGCTCCTGCAGCCCGCCGGGTGCGGCCGGCGCATCCAGCTTCTGCATCGCCGCGGGCGCACTGACCTCGGTCTTTTGCGTGTAGTCGGTGACGTACCACCAGGTCGTGCCGAGGCAGACCAGGGCCAGCCACACGGGTACCAGGGCGCGAAGCAGGCTGGCCAGCAGCCGGCCCCATCCCATGGGTGCGCCTGAAGGAGACAGCACCGCCTTCAGCAGTGCCCACAGCATGCGCGGCGAATAGCGATCGGCCAGTGCGGCGATGGCCGGCGAGATCGGTGCGCGCTGCTGCTCCGGCGGCAACTGCGGCGCGACCTTCGGGTTGATCATGCACCAACCGATCACGTAGACCAGGTACAGGAAGGCCAGGAAGAAGCCCGGGAACATCGCCGCCGCGTAGAGCTTGACGACCGACTGCCCGGCCACGGCCGCGTAAACGATGATCATCACGGAGGGCGGGATCAGGATGCCCAGCGTGCCGCCGGCCGTGATGACGCCCGCCGCCAGGCGCGTGTCGTAGCCGGCCTTCAGCATGGGCCGCATCGCGATGACGCCCATCAGCACGACGACCGCGCCGACCAGGCCGCTGGCAATGCCCCAGAAGGTGCAGATCACCAGCGTCGTGACCGCCAGCGATCCCGGCAGGCGCCGGAAGGCCAGCTGCACGCTGTGGAACATTTTGTCCACCAGCGCGCCGCGTTCCATCACATAGCCCATCAGCACAAAGAGCGGTATCGACAGCAGCGTGTCGTTGTTCATCGCGCCGTAGGCGCGCTGCACCATCAAATCGAAGATGCGGTTGTCCAGCCAGGGCTGGCCGGGGTCGTAGAAGGCGACGAAGCCGAACAGCATGCCCAGGCCCATCAGCGTGAACGCCGTCGGGAAACCCAGCAGGATGACGACCACGATGAGGCTGAGCATGGTCAGGCCGAGAGCGGCGTTACTCATGCTGGTTGCCCTCACTGGTGGTGCGCTGACGCGCGATGTCGTCGATGTTCTTGGCTCGGTCGATCGCCTCGCGGGCTGCGTCGGCGTCCACATGCGTGCTGGCCGCCAGCTGCTGCTCGACGACGTCGATCTCCTCGGCATCCTTGAGCCGTGGCGTCCACTCGCCCGTGCGGATGCAGACGATGCAGCGCAGGATCTCGGCGAGGCCCTGCAGCATCACCATCGCGCCGGCGAGCGGGATGATGGCCTTGAAGGGGTAGACCGGCAGCGGCGTGGCGTTGAAGGTGGTCTCGTGGATGCGCAGCGAGTCGCCGAAGTAGGTCCAGCCGCTCCAGGTCAGCGCGCCGATGCCCGGCAGGAAGAACACGACGTAGAGCACCAGGTCCAGCCAGGCCTGAGTGCGCGGCCGCATGCGGCCGTAGAGGAAGTCGCCGCGCACGTGGCCGTCGTGAGCCAGCGCGTAGGCGCCGCCCATCATGAACAGCGTGCCGTAGAGCATGTTGCTCGCGTCGAAGATCCAGGCCGTCGGCATGTTCAGCGCGTAGCGTTTGAACACCTCGGCCACCACCATCAGCATCAGCACGACGATCAGCCAGGCGGAGGCCTTGCCGACCCACGTGCTGATGCCGTCCACCCGATGCAGCAGCTTCTGCACATCCATCGCATCACCCCTCATGCAGGACAGGCCCCGAAGGGCCCGTCGATTGACACGCTCAGTGGGACTTCAGCCCTTCTTGGCGAAGTAGTGGTTCCAGGCCATCTTGAAGTCGACCAGGTAGTCGTTCTGCCATTGGCCGGCACGCAGGGCGAAGGCACGCTGGCTGTCCAGCACCTTCTTGAAGTGCGGGTTCTCGGCCGACTTCTTGGCGATCACCTTGTCCCAGGATTCGAGCTGGTTGCGCAGGATGGCGTCCGGCGTCTTGTAGAAGGCCACGCCGCCCTTCTTCATCTCGGCGTAGTCCTTGGAGTTGCGGTCGATGGCCTTCCAGCTCATGTCGGCGCTGGAAGCCTGCACCGCGTAGTCGATGATCTTCTTCAGTTCGGCCGGCAGCGCGTTGTACTTGCCCTTGTTGAACAGGATCTCGAACTGCTCGGTGCTCTGATGGAAGCTCTGCAGCATGCAGTTCTTGGCCACGTCGGGGAAGCCGAGGATGCGGTCGCTGGTGGCGTTGTTGAACTCGGCCGCATCGATGAGGCCGCGGTCCAGCGCCGCGACGATCTCGCCGCCCGGCAGCGGGTTCACGGCCGCACCCTGCTCGGTGTAGAGGTCCACCGCCAGGCCCACGGTGCGGAACTTGACGCCCTTCATCTGGTCCAGGTTAGCCACCGGTTTCTTGAACCAGCCATAGGGCTGGGTCGGCATCGGGCCGTACAGGAAGGACACCACTTCCATGCTGATGGACTTGTAGATCTCCTCCAGCAGGGCCTCGCCGCCGCCGTAGTTGTGCCAGGCCAGCAGCATGTTCGGGTCCATGCCGAAGCCCGGGCCGGAGCCCCACAGCGCCAGCGCCGAGTTCTTGCCGTAGTGGTAGGCCACCACGCCATGGCCGCCGTCCAGCGTGCCCTTGTTGACGGCCTCGAGCAGCTGGAAGGCCGGCACCACCGCGTTGGACGGCAGCACCTCGATCTTCAGGCGGCCGCCGGCCATGTCGTTGACCTTCCTGGCGAAGTCCTGGGCGTACTCGTGGAAGATGTCCTTGGCCGGCCAGGTCGACTGGAAGCGCAGGCTGACGGTCTCCGCTTTCGAGATCATGGGGGCTGCCAGGGCGGCGCCCCCGGCCGTCGTGGCCGCGGCCGTCTTGATGAAACGACGGCGAGCGCTGGGTTTCTGGGTCATGGGCTGTCTCCAATGGATGTTTTGAATGCGCCTTCAACAGAACCTGCGGCCGGGCGCGCGCCGCTGAGGCTGAGTCTGGCTGGGCGCAGTCGGTGCGCAACTGGGTCAAACCCACGGGATTGCACGCACCACCCCCGAGCCGTTCAAAATCGCTGAACATTGGCGACAACGCCAATGAACCGCTCCCCCCTCTGCCGGGAACACACTGCAAACCCATATGAGCCCTGCCACCCGCTACACCCCCATCGCCATCGCGCTGCACTGGCTGCTGGCGCTGGCCATCGTCGGCGCCTTCAGCGTGGGCCTGTACATGACCAGCCTGCCGTTCTCGCCGACACGGCTCAAGCTCTACAACTGGCACAAATGGGCCGGCGTCACCATCCTGACGCTGTCCGCCTTGCGCCTGCTGTGGCGCCTCACCCATCGCCCGCCAGCCGACATCCCCATGCCGGCCTGGCAGCTGCGCGCCGCCCATGTGACGCACAACCTGCTCTATGTGCTGTTCTTTGCCGTGCCGCTGTCCGGCTGGGCCTACAGCTCGGCGGCGGGCTTTCCCATCGTCTGGTTCGGCGTGCTGCCGCTGCCCGACTTCGTGGGCAAGGACAAGGAACTCGCCGAGACGCTGAAGCTGGTGCACCACTTCGCCGCCTACGGCCTGGGCCTGCTCGTCGCCGGCCATGTCGGCGCCGCCCTCAAACATCACTTCATCGACCGTGATGGCCTGCTTGCCCGCATGGGCCTGGGTCGCAACTGAACCGCACCTGAAAGGACTTCATGAAACGCCTGATCTCCGCCCTGCTGATCGCCACCAGCGCCCTGGCCGCCCAGGCCGCCACGCTGCAGCCCGAGAAGAGCGACCTCAGCTTCACTTTCAAGCAGATGGGCGTGCCGGTGGACGGCAAGTTCAAGAAGTTCGAAGCCCAGCTCGATTTCGACACCAAGAAGCCCGAGGCCGGCAAGATCGCCTTCACGGTGGACCTGGGTAGCGTGTCCCTGGGCGACGCCAGCTTCGACGCCGAGCTCGCCAAGACGCCCTGGTTCGACACCAAGCGCAACGGCAAGGCCACATTTGTGTCCAGCGGCATCAAGGCCACCGGCCCCGGCAAGTACGACGTGGCCGGCAAGCTGAGCATCAAGGGCGCCAGCCGCGATGTCGTCGTGCCCCTCACGCTGGCCTCTGGCGTGGCCAGCGGCAGCGTGGCCATCAAGCGCCTGGATTTCAAGATCGGTGACGGCGAATGGGCCGACACGTCGATGGTCGCCAACGACGTGACCGTGAAGTTCAAACTGTCCTTTTCCGGCATCTAGCCGGCCTGTAACCTCCCACCCCTCTCTTCCCACCCCCCGGAGACCTTCACGATGAAGAATGCCCTGTTGCTTGCCACCCTGATCGCCGCCGCTGGCGCCGCTCAAGCCCAAAGCGCCACCTACGCCATTGATCCCAGCCACACCGCGGTCACCTTCGAAGCCAAGCATTTCGGCACCAGCACGCTGCGCGGCCGCTGGGACAAGAAGGAAGGCACGGTCACGCTGGACAAGGCCGCCAAGACCGGCAAGGTCGAGTTCACCATCGACATGGCCTCCCTCACGACCGGCACGGCCCCGTTCGACGGCCACCTGAAGAGCAAGGACTTCTTCGCCGTCGAGGAGTTCCCGACGGCCAAGTTCGTCGGCGACAAGTTCAGCTTCAACGGCGACAAGGTGGCCAGCGTCTCCGGCGAGCTGACGCTGCGCGGCAAGACCAACCCGGTCACGCTGACGGCCACCAACTTCAACTGCTACGAGAACCCGCGCCTGAAGCGCGAGGTCTGCGGCGGCGACTTCGAGACCACCATCCAGCGCAGCCAATGGGGCATCGTCTATGCGATGCCGGCCGTCACGCCCGACGCCATCCGCCTGCTGGTCCAGGTCGAGGCCATCAAGCAGTAATCTGCCTGCCGACGCCCTCTGCAAGCCCGCCTCTGGCGGGCTTTTTGCTGTGTGGTCCGTGAACTATTCCCGAGCCCTTCACGGCGGTGTCACGCCGACCGGCACGGCCTGTCGCAGCCCCATGCAGTTCGTCATGCGTCCCGGCCGGAGTGTCGCGCCGGGCCCGCGCCGCCCAAAGCCCCTGCGTACAGTGACTCCCAACGACAGACCCCGGCCATGACTCMCTCCTTCTCCCCCAGCCCCCAGCAAAAGCTCTGGATCGAGCGTTGGCAGCGTTTTTCCGCCACCGTGGTGCGGTATTTCCACATCTACGCCGGCTGGCTGGTCGGCATCAGCTGGAAGCGTTTCGTGCTGCTGTCGCTGGCGCTGCTGATCGGCGTCAACGTGCTGAAGAACCTGCCTCCCTTCACCTGGCGCATCAGCGAGCAGGTCGAGGAGCATGACCACGGCGCCGTGCGCCGCCAGGCCAAGCTCGAGGCCGAGGCCAAAAAGGCTGCCGACCAGGCCCGCAAGGCGGTCGACAGGGCCGAAAAGGACGGCAAGAAGGTGGCCGACAAGGGCGTTCACTACGAGGTCAAGATCGACGAGCGTGGTGTGCGCATCCAGCCCGTGCGCTCCGCAGCCTCGGCAGCCAGCGCCGCCGAAGGCGACGACGGCGAGCCCAAGGCCAACGAGGCCCCGGCCATTTCCATCGACTTCCCCAAGAGCGCCCGTCCCGAGGACATCCGCGCCGCCATCGACCAGGCCAAGGAGCAGCTCAGCCAGCTCAAGCAGGAGGCCGAGGAGGTCAAGGAAGCCCAGGAAGCCGCCGCCGACGCCCAGGCCGCCCTGCAGCAGGCCGSCGAGGAAGCCAAGGACGCGCAGAGCCGCAAGCGCGTCACCATCGTGCATGCCGGCGACTCCCTGGTCGACCTGGCCATCCTGTGGATCCTGGCCTCCGCCGTCATCAAGGCGATGTACAAGGGCCGCATTCAGGCCGAGGTCAAGGCCGCCCAGGCGGCCGAGAACGCCGAGAGCGAAGCCCTGAAGCGCCAGGTCATCGAGGCCCGCATGGCCGCCATGCAGGCCCAGGTCGAACCGCACTTCCTGTTCAATACGCTGGCCTCCATCGATCACCTGATCGAGACCGACCCGCCGCGTGCCAGCCAGATGCAGAAGAACCTCATCGCGCTGTTGCGGGCCTCCATGCCCACCATGCGTGAGGCCAACGCCACCGCCACCCGCGACCTGGGCCGCGAGTTGGCCGTCATCCGGCCCTACCTCGAGATCCTGAAGGTGCGCATGGAAGAGCGCCTGCAGACCGAGATCGATGTGCCCGAGGGCCTGCTGTCGGCCGAATTCCCGCCCATGATGATTCAGGGCCTGGTCGAGAACGCCATCAAGCATGGCCTGGAGCCCAAGGCCGAGGGCGGCACGCTGAAGGTCAAGGCCGAGATCGTGCACGGCAAGCTGGCCGTCACGGTCGCCGACACGGGCCTGGGGTTTGGCCGGGCCGCCACCTCGGGCACCGGCGTGGGCCTGGCCAATATCCGCGAACGCCTGCAACTGCTGCACGGCAACCGCGCCAGCGTCACCGTCACCGAGAACCAACCCAGTGGCACGGTCGTCACGATCACCGTGCCCTATCGCAGCCGCAACGACGAAGGAGCCACGGCATGAAAACCCTGTTCAAGATTCTGTTCATCGGCACCGCGCTGATGGTCCTGATGGCGATGTTCGGCGGCTTTGCGCTGCTCCACCATGGCGGCCCCGACATGCACATCGTGCTGGACGACGGCGAGTTCTTCCTCGGCGGCAGCGATGTCGGCGACTGGCTGGGCGCGACCATCGGCCTGTTCGTCGCCGGCATCATCTGCGTCATCGTCGTGCCACTGGTGCTGCTGCTGGGCGTGGCCCTGCCGCTGCTCATCGTCGGCGGCGTGCTGGCCCTGGTCGTGGCCAGCCTGCTCGGCGTCGGCGCCGTGCTCGGCTCGCCGCTGAYCCTGCTCGGCCTGCTGCTCTTCGTCGTCATGCGCAACCGCCGCCGCGCGAACGCGAGCAGGTCGACGCCGGTCTGAGCTAGTAGCATCGTCGGCATGAACACTGCAGCACCCATCCGCGCCGTTCTGGCCGACGACGAAAGATTGATGCGCGAGCAATTGCGCGCCCGATTGACCGAGGTCTGGCCCGAGCTGGACATCGTCGCCGAGGCAAAGAACGGCCTCGAGGCGGTCGAGCTGACCAAGGAGCACAAGCCCGATATCGTCTTCCTCGATATCCGCATGCCGGGCCTGACGGGCGTCGAGGCCGCCCGCCAGATCGCCCAAATGGGAGATGAGGGGGAGGGCTCGGGGGACGACGACTGGCTGGTGCCCGAGATCGTCTTCATCACGGCCTACGACCAGTACGCCGTCGAAGCCTTCGAGCAGGGTGTGGCCGACTACGTGCTCAAGCCCGCCGAGCGCGAGCGCCTGCAGCTGACGGTGGCTCGCATCAAGAAGCGCCTGGCCCAGCGCGAGGCGCCCTCCAACGACTTCAGCGACAGCGCGCCGGTGCCGCTGCAGCAGCTACTGCACAAGCTGTCGGGGCAGATGAACCCGGCTGGCAAGCCGCAATATCTGCAGTGGATCCAGGCCACGGTCGGCCAGGCCATCCAGATGATCCCGGTCGAGGACGTGCTGTTCTTCATCAGCGACGAGAAGTACACCCGGGTGCAG
>NZ_JBFULE010000092.1:0-12859 GCF_056400485.1 Roseateles sp. P5_B10 | reverse complement strand
GGCGCCAAGATCGCCTACAAGGCGCGTTACGACAACTTCATCGGCGGCAAGTTCGTGCCGCCCGTGGAGGGCCAGTACTTCGACGTCATCACGCCCATCAGCGGCAAGGTCTACACGCAGGCCGCGCGATCGAGCGCCGCAGACATCGAGCTGGCGCTGGACGCCGCCCACGCCGCTGCCGCGAGCTGGGCCGCTGTGCCGCCGGCCGACCGCGCCAACCTGCTGCTGAAGATTGCCGACCGCATCGAGCAGAACCTGGAGCTGCTGGCCTACGCCGAGACCGTGGACAACGGCAAGCCCATCCGCGAGACGTTGAACGCCGATATCCCGCTGACAGTGGATCACTTCCGCTACTTCGCCGGCTGCGTGCGTGCGCAGGAAGGCGCTCTCTCCCAGATCGACGGCAACACCATCGCGTACCACTTCCAGGAGCCGCTGGGCGTGGTGGGCCAGATCATTCCGTGGAACTTCCCCATCCTGATGGCGGCCTGGAAGCTGGCCCCGGCACTCGGCGCGGGCAATTGCGTGGTGCTCAAGCCCGCCGAGAGCACGCCGGTCAGCATCCTCGTGATGGCCGAGCTGATCGCCGACCTGCTGCCGCCGGGCGTGCTGAACATCGTCAACGGCTTCGGCCGCGAGGCCGGCATGCCGCTGGCCACCAGCAAGCGTATCGCCAAGATCGCCTTCACCGGGTCGACCGCCACCGGGAAGGTCATTGCCCAGGCGGCGGCCAGCAACCTGATCCCCGCCACGCTGGAGCTGGGCGGCAAGAGCCCCAACATCTTCTTCGAGGATGTGATGGCCGAGGACGACGCCTTCCTGGACAAGGCCATCGAGGGCCTGGTGCTGTTCGCGTTCAACCAGGGTGAGGTCTGCACCTGCCCCAGCCGCGCGCTGATCCAGGAGAGCATCTACGACAAGTTCATGGCGCGGGCGCTCAAGCGCGTGGCCGCCATCAAGCAGGGCAATCCTCTCGACACCGACACGATGATGGGCGCGCAGGCTTCGGCCATGCAGATGGACAAGATCCAGACCTACCTCGCGCTGGGCAAGGAGGAAGGCGCCAAGGTGCTGATCGGTGGCGACCGCGCCCATCTCGGCGGCGACCTGGCGGGCGGCTACTACATCCAGCCGACGCTCTTCCAGGGCAACAACAACATGCGCATCTTCCGCGAGGAGATCTTCGGCCCGGTGCTGGCCGTGACCACCTTCAAGACCGAGGCCGAGGCGCTGCAGATCGCCAACGACACGCCTTACGGCCTGGGCGCCGGTGTATGGAGCCGCGATGGCAGCCGCGCCTACCGCATGGGCCGCGCCATCCAGGCCGGTCGCGTGTGGACGAACTGCTATCACGCCTATCCGGCGCATGCGGCGTTTGGTGGCTACAAGGAGTCCGGCATCGGCCGCGAGACCCACAAGGCCATGCTCGACCACTACCAGCAGACGAAGAACCTGCTGGTCAGCTATTCGCCGAACGCGCTCGGGTTCTTCTGAGCGAAGCGGCTCGCGCCGATCAGCGCGGGCGGCCTCGCACCAGCGGCAGTACACCTGACGTCAGCAAGGCCAGCATCGCCAGCGGCAGCGAGCCAGGCAGCGGCAGCTGGTTGGTGGAGCGCATGGCCACGCGCAGGTTGTCCAGCCCGGTCTCTTCGTTGCCGCCGTTGCCTTCGTGTGCCTCGGTCCAGCGGAAGGCCGCGATGGCACTGGTCGAGATCACGCCGACGAAGATCGGCGCGCCGCTGCCGCCCGAGATGGCGAGGTCCTGCGTCGTGCCGTCGCTGAAGAGGAATGACAGCAGGCCCTGGTCGACCGCGGTGCTGGGCACGCCGGGGCTGGATTCGAAGGCCGTGATGTCCAGCGCGGCGGCGAGGAAGGGCAGCGCGTAATGGCCTTCGAAGTAGGCATTGCCGAGGTTGCGCGCGCCAAAGGCCGTGGCCGTCTGCGCGAAGGCCTGGACCGGGCCGAGGTTGCTGGTCAGCGTGACGCCGGGCAGCACCGCCACGCCTGTCAGGTTGGTGCCGGACGAATAACCGGAGAAGTCCTGCGTCTGCGCCGCCCCGCTGATGGCGCCCTGCCATGCCGCGAGGCTGTTGTAGACGGACACGCTGGCGGCCTGGGCCGCTCCGAGGGTGGACAGGGCAAGGGCAAGCAGGGCACGGCGCATGTTGGTTCTCCCGAGGAGGCTGTCGCGCCATTGGGCGACTGAAGTCCCCGCGGCGCCCACCCCAAAGCCTGGGGGGCGCCCCGCAGATGGAGGGGGAGGTCAGCAGGCTGCACGCTTGCCCTGTGGCGCGCAAGGGGCATGGGCTTGGAGCCATCATTTGCTTCCGCCAAAGCACCTCTGCCGCCATGACCGAACCCGCCGCACGCCGTGTCCTCGTCCTGCTCGCCAGCACCCGTGCCGATGGCAATGCCGAGCTGATGGCCGGTGCGGCCGTGGCGGCTCTGCCCGACGGCACCGAGGTGCGCTGGCTGCGTCTGGCCGAGCTGGGGCTGCCGCCCTTTGTGGACGTGCGCCACGAAGGCAGCGSCCAATACCCCGAGCCCGAGGGCGATCTCGGCCGAGTGCTGAAGGACACGCTGTGGGCGACGGACCTCCTCGTCGCCTCGCCGCTGTACTGGTACAGCCTGCCCGCACCGCTCAAGCTCTACCTTGACCACTGGAGCGCCTTCATGCGCGTGCCGGGCCTGGACTTCAAGCCGCAGATGGCCGGCAAGGCCATGTATGTGCTGTGCGCCACCAGCAGCGGCGACGAGCCCCACCTGGCTGCACCCCTGGTGGACAGCCTGCGCTTCAGCGCCGGTTACATGAAGATGCGCTGGGGCGGCGCCGTGCTGGGCGACGGCACGCGGCCCGGCGACGTGCTGAAGGACGAGGCCGCGATGGCCGCTGCGGCGAAGCTGCTGCTGGCGTGATCGCCATGACCTCAGACTGGCGGCTGACCGCGCCGTTAGGCTCTGACTCATGCTGCACTTTCGCCCGCTGTTCCCGCAGGACCAATCCACGCTGTGGGACTGGCTGCACATCGCGCTGTGGGACCCGCCGCCCGCGCCGCTGCGCCCGCGCGAAGTGCTGGACAACCCTGGCGTGCGCATCTATGCCGATGACTGGGGCCGGCCCGGCGACATCGGCCTCGTGGCCGTGCGCAATGGCGCGGATGCGGGCGCCTGCTGGATGCGTRTGCTGCCCGAGGGCGTGGGCCTGGCGTCGGTGGATGCGAGCACGCCGCAGCTGGGCATCGGCTTGTGGCCGGCCTTCCAGCGCCAGGGCATCGGCAAGGCGCTGATGTTGGCGTCGCTGGACGCCGCCTGGCGGGCCGGCCATGCCCAGGTCGCGCTGACCGTCCACCCCGAGAACCCGGCGCGGCGCATGTACGCCAGCTGTGGCTTCGAGGAGGCGGGGCTGCGCGGCACGTATCACCTCATGGTGGCGCGCCGCCCTGCCTGAGCCGGCTTACTTCTGGCCAGTGCAGTTGGCGTAGAAGCTGACGGTGGCCGGCCAATCCGAGAACACGCCGATCACGCCGACCTGCTCGGCCAGCACGTCCAGCATGCGGAACATGTCGCCCTCGCGGGTGATGGCGCTGTCATAGGTCTGGTAGTAGGAGCCGTTGTTGCCGTCGGCCAGGATGCCGCTGCGCTCCAGCGACCAGGTGATGATGTCCAGGCCGGCGGCCTTGGCGTTGCGCGCGTACTGCGAGGGCAGGATGTTGCCGCTGGTGTCGGCTGCCAGCAGCACCCACAGCGGCGGCGCGACGATGCGCACGCCCTGGGCACGGTAGGCCTTGAGCTGCTCGGCGGTGGGCACGTCGGTGGGCACGTTGGCGTCATCGAGGTAGACGGCCTGGCGCCCGAAAGCCGGCTCGTTCTTGACCCAGTACAGGATGTCGTTGAGGTCGAAGCTCTGCGCCCACACGTCTCGCGCCGGCACGCCCGCCGCCTTGTGCTCGTCGAGCATCTTCTGCGCATAGGCGGCCTGCGTGAAGCCGTCAAAAGGCATGACGACGCTGGGTGCCTTCAGCTCGGGCGTCATCTTCACGCCGAGCTGCTGGAACAAGGCGATGGCTTCCTTCAGCGTCAGCAGCGTGCCGCTGGTGGGGCCGGCGTAGAGGTCGGTGCGGAAGTTCGGCGTGCCGGCCATGTACTCGGCCACCGTGCGGCCGCGCGGGTTGAAGGCGTCCATCTTGCCGCGCAGGGTCTTGAACTCGGCCAGCGTCAGCTCGCTGGTGCGGCATTCGGCCGCAGCGGGTGCGATGAGGGTGCCGGCGGCGTCGAAGGCGGCCGGCGTGAAGGGCTTGATGCATTTGCTCGCCAGCGGCGTGGTGAGGATGTTGGTGGTCGTGTGCAGGTCGTTCTGCGCATGGCGGCAGACCAGCTCCTTGTCCTTGGTGAAGGTCACGTCGCACTCGACGATGCCGGCGCCCATGCGTGCGGCGGCCTCATAGCTCTCCTTGGTGTGCTCGGGGAACTGCAGCGGCGCGCCGCGGTGGCCGATGGAGAACAGCGTGGGCCTGTAGCTTTCGCGCGAGGCGGCGCAATGCTGCAGGCGCTTCTTCAGCGGGCTGTCGTTCATCTCGTTGACGAGGAAGAAGGGGCGCGGGCCCAGCTGCACGCTGGCGATGCCGGTGTTGCCGCCGCGGCGGTCACCGTCGGCATCGTGGGCCCAGGCGGGCAGGCTGGCGGCGGCAAGCAGCAGCAGTGCGAGGCGGGTGAGGGTGCGGCGCATGGATGTCTCCGTTGGTTCAAGCACGGCAGGCTAGGCAGCCGCCGTGAAGCCGGCATGACAACGGCGCCCGGGCGCGCAAGCTAGGGGGCGCGCGCAACAAACGAAACCAACCGCGTGCGCCACTGAAGCGGGGCTGCAACGGGCGCTGTCGAGCATGAGGGTTCTTTGACACGGAGCCTTCCATGCACCCGACCTACAAGCCCTTCGCCCTCAGCTTCATCGCCGCCGCACTGTTGAGCGTGATGAACCCGGCCTCCAGCCAGACCCAGGCCCGCACAGAGCCCCAGGCCGCCGGCCTCATCATCAAGTTCCGCGACGGCGCGCGCACGCCGGTGGCCGCCAAGGCGGCGCTGCAGGGCTTTCGGGCCATGAGCGAGGCGCGCGGCCAGCGCGTGGCCTTCGACCGGGAAAGCGCCCTGGGCCATCGCGTCATCCGCCTCGCCCAGCGCGTGCCGGCCAGCGCGCTGGCCCAGCTGGCGCGCGACATCCAGCTGTCGGACCCGAGCATCGAGTCCGTCGAGATCGACCACGTCATGCAGCCCACCTTCACGCCCAACGACACGAACTGGGCCAACCAGTGGGACATGAGCGACCCGACCGGTGGCATCAACGCGCCCAAGGCCTGGGACATCGGCATGGGCTCCGGTGTGCGCGTGGCGGTGCTGGACACCGGCGTACTGCCGCATGCCGACATCGCGGCCAACCTGCTGCCGGGCTATGACTTCATCACCGACAGCACCCGCGCCGGCGACGGCGGCGGCCGCGACAGCAATGCCGGCGACCCCGGCGACAACGTCACAGCCAACCAGTGCGGCGCGGACAAACCGGCCCAGAACAGCAGCTGGCACGGCACCCACGTCGCCGGCACCATCGCCGCCGTGGGCAACAACGCGCTGGGCGTGACCGGCGTGGCGCCCAAGGCCAGGATCGTGCCGGTGCGCGTGCTGGGCAAGTGCGGCGGCGCCACGTCGGACATCGCCGACGGCATCGTCTGGGCCGCGGGCGGCTCGGTCGCCGGCGTGCCGGCCAACGCCAACCCGGCGCTGATCATGAACCTGTCGCTGGGCGGCGAAGCGGCCTGTGCCAGCATCACGCAGTCGGCCATCAACTACGCCTACAACAAGGGGGCGGTGATCGTTGTCGCGGCCGGCAACGACAGCCAGGACGTCGCCAAGCAGACGCCGGCCAACTGCAAGCATGTGATGGCCGTGGCCGCGACGAACAAGGTCGGCGCGCGCTCCAGCTATTCCAACTACGGCGACATGGTGGACATCGCGGCGCCCGGCGGCGACGCGACCTACGGCAACGTGCTGTCGCTGTCCAACTCCGGCATGAGCGGCCCGGTGGCCGACGGCTACAGCTGGCTGCGCGGTACGTCCATGGCGGCGCCACATGTCGCCGGCGTGGCTGCGCTGATGGCGGCCGTCAACTCGACGGTGTTGCCGTCGGACATGGCCTCCTTGATGCGCTCTACCGCGCGCGCCTTCCCGGGCAGCTGTACAGGCTGTGGTGCCGGCATCGTCGACGCCGAGCAGGCCATCATTGCGGCGCGCGGCTTGCGCCTGGAGAAGGAGCCCAACGACACGCTGGCCCAGGCCCAATACCTGAACGTGTTCCCGGCGCGGGTGCGCGGCACGCTGCAGCCGGCCTACCCGCAGTTCGTCGACATCTACTCGGTCAACCTGGCCGCTTCGACGACGCTGCAGACCACGCTGACGCTGGACCCGCCGACGCTGCTGGATATCTTTGCCTTCAATGCGACGATGGAGCTGCTGGACGCCAGCGGCAAGCTGATCAAGGCCGGCGCCATCATCAACGGCAAGACCGAGGTCAACTACTTCAACGCGACGGGCAAGACCATGGCGGTCTATCTGCGCGTGAAGAGCACCTCGTCGTCGCTGAGCACCAGCGACCGCGGCTACGAGGTGCAGCTGCGCAAGATCACTTACGCGTACTGAGCCAGGCCGTCAGGGCGCCGCGTAGGGCCCACTGCGCAGCGCGTCCGCAATGCCCTTGCGGTTCTGCGACAGCGCCGCCATGCTGAAGTGGATGTGGCCGCTGCCCGGCGAAGCGCGCCGGATGATGTCGATCTGGGCCAGCACCTCGTCGGGCTGCCAGCTCTTGTCGGTGTCGTTGATGCGGCTGGTGAACAGGCCCGGATGGATGGGCCGGCCCAGGGGGTTGGACGCGCGCCAGGCCTGCAAGAGCGGCTCAAAGGACTGGGCCGTCTGCGAGCGCGGCCAGTAGAGCTGGGGCGCGAGATAGTCCATCCAGCCCTCGCGCAGCCACAGCTCCACGTCGGCATAGAGCTTGTCGTACTGGCTGAAGCCACTGATGCCGGCCGGGCGTGCGTCGGGCTTGGGAATGCCGAAGGGGCTGACGCCGACGCGCGTGCCGGGGCGCACTTCATGGGCCAGCGCGTACAGACGCTGCACCAGCGTGTTGACGTTGTAGCGGCGCCAGTCGTGCCGGCTCAGGGACCCGCCCTTGGCCGTGTAGCGCTGCCAGCTCGGTTCGTCCGGGAAGTCGACCTCCTGCTTGGTGGCCGGATCGTTGATGGGGTAGGGGTAGAAGTAGTCGTCGATGTGGATGCCGTCGACGGCATAGCGGCTCAGGATGTCGCGCGCCACGGCCAGGGTCTGCTCGGCGGCGGCGGGCTCGCCGGGGTCCATCCAGAGCTGGTCGCCATAGCGCTTGACCCAGTCGCGGCTGCGGCCGATGTGCGTCTCGGCCAGCGCGGATTTGGCCGTGCTGTGCCGCGCGCGGTAGGGGTTGATCCAGGCATGCAGCTCCAGGCCGCGGGCGCGGGCTTCGGCCAGCCAGACGGCCAGCGGGTCGTAGCCGGGGTGCTGGCCCTGGGTGCCGGTGAGGTATTCGCTCCAGGGTTCCAGCTTGGATTCGTAGAGGGCATCGGCGCTGGTGCGCACCTGCAGGATCAGCGCGTTGAGGCCGATGCGCACGGCGGTGTCGCACAAGGACTTGATCTCGGCCTGCTGCGCTTCAGCGCTCAGGCCAGGCTTGCTGGGCCAGTCGATGTTGGCGACGGTGGCGATCCAGGCGGCGCGCCATTCGCGCGGCGGCGGGGTCAGCACGGTGGCGGCCGATGCTGCGGGCGCTGGCGGCGTGGCCGCCAGCGCTGCCTCGCCCGGCGGCACGGGGGCGGGCGCCGTGGCGCAGGCGGAAAGCAGCGGAACGGAGGCGAGGCTGAGCAGGTCGCGGCGTTTCATGGCATCAGACTTTCATAAACCAGCGCTTGCGATACATGAGCCAGGCGATGGCGTACATGCAGAGCACGAAGGCGATGGCGTGCAGCAGGGAGGCGCTCTTCGGTGCGAGGCCCGAGTCGCGCAGTGGCGCGTACAGCGCGCGGCCGAGGCTGGCGCCGTCGGCAAACTTGACGGTGTAGAGCGTCTTGGCAACGAGGCCCGACAGCGCGAACAGGAAGAGGGCGTTCATGCCGAAGACGACCAGCGGGTGGAACACGCGCGCCCAGCGCTGGCGGGCCAGCGGTTGTGGCATGGCATCCAGCAGCCAGTAGAAGACGGCGAAGACGAGCAAGGCCCAGCCGGCCATCGCGAAGACGAAGGACGGCGTCCACAGCGACTTGTTGATGGGCATCAGCAGCGAGTCGAGCACCTGGCCCAGCCACAGCGAGGCCAGGCCATAGAGCACCCAGGTCATGGCCTTGTCGGCGGGCTGCCTCTTGGAGGCCAGCACATAGCCGGCGAGCACGCCCAGCAGTTGGGTCGACACGGCAGGCAACGTCGACAGCAGGCCCTCGGGGTCCCAGACCTTGGCCTGCTTCCACAGGTGGCCGTCCAGCAGCAGGCGGTCCAGCCAGGCGCCCGCATCCTTGCCCGGCTCCAGCAGGCCAATGTGGACGATGCCGTCTGCGTCGGGCACCGGCAGGCAGAGTTGCATCAGCGTGTAGATGGCCATCAGCAGCACGGCCCACAGCGCCACGCCGCGCTGGCCGTGCCAGATGACGATGGGCGCCGCGGCCAGTGTGCACAGGCCCAGGCGCTGCAGCACGCCGGGAATGCGCAGGGTCTCGAAGTTGAAGTTGGGGATCAGGTTGAGCAGCAGGCCGATGCCGATGATGACCAGCGCCCGGCGTGACGTGCTCAGCAGCAGGGCGGCCTTGTTGGCGCCGGCCTGCGCGCGGCGCGCGAGGCTGAGCGTCATCGCCATGCCGCTGATGAAGATGAAGAAGGGGAAGACCCAGTCCGTGAAGGTCCAGCCGTTCCAGTGCGCGTGCAGCAGCGGCGCGTAGACGTTGCCCCAGTCGCCGGGGTTGTTGACGAGCAGCATCGCCGCGATCGCGAAGCCGCGGAATGCGTCAAGGGAGAGCAGTCGGTCCCTCACTCGTCCTTCTTCCCGAAGTTGTCCGGCACCTTGATCAGCGCCGCCATGACAAAGCTCGGCAGCGTGGCCACCAGCACCCAGGCGAAGAAGGGCACATAGCCGATGTGGTCCTGCAGCCAGCCGCTCCACATGCCGGGAATCATCATGCCCAGGGCCATGAAGCCGGTGCAGATGGCGTAGTGCGCCGTCTTCTGGGCGCCATCGGCGACGTGGATCATGTACATCAGATAGGCCGTGAACCCGAGGCCGTAGCCGAACTGTTCGGCGGCCAGCGCGCCGCTGATGACGGCGAGGCTGGTCGGATGCGTGATGGCCAGCAGCAGGAAGGCGACGTTGGGCACATGCATGGCCAGCACCAGCGGCCACAGCGCGCGCTTCAGGCCGATGCGGGAGATGATCCAGCCGCCGGCCAGGCCACCCAGCGTCAGTGCCGTCAGGCCGACCGTGCCATAGGCGATGCCAACGGCCTTGGTGGACAGGCCCAGGCCACCCTTGTCGACGGGGTCGAGCAGGAAGGGTGAAGCGAGCTTGAGCAGCTGCGCCTCGGGGAAGCGGTAGAGCAGCAGGAAGCCCAGCGTGATGGCGATGCCCGGCTTTTTGAAGAAGCTGGCGAACACGGCCATGAATTCGGCTGCCAGCCCGCGCGCCGCGCCGCGGCCAGGGCCTTGCACGTCGGCCGCAGGCCGGGGCAACACGAGCGCATGCCAGGCCGCCAGCAGCACGAACAGCCCGCCCAGCAGCCAGAACACCCAGGTCCAGGCTTGCACGACGCTGCCGCTGCGCTCGGTCAGCTCACCGGCGAGATAGACCAGGCCGCCCTGGCCGCCGATGTTGGCGAGGCGATAGAAGGTCGAGCGCACGCCCACGAAGGCGGCCTGCTGGTGCTGCGGCAGGGCCAGCATGTAGTAGCCGTCGGCCGCGATGTCGTGCGAGGCGGACGCGAACGCCATCAGCCAGAAGACCGCGAGCGACAGCTGGAAGACCTTGTCCGCGGGAACAGTCAGCGCTACGCCGGCCAGCGCCGCGCCGACGAAGAACTGCAGCACCGTGACCCAGAGCCGCTTGGTGCCGAACAACTCGGCCAACGGCGACCACAGCGGTTTGATGACCCAGGGCAGGTAGAGCCAGCTGGTGTAGAGGGCGATGTCGGTGTTGGAGATGCCGAGGTTCTTGTAGAGCACCACCGACAGCGTCATGACGACGACGTACGGAATCCCCTGGGCGAAGTAGAGCGTCGGGATCCACGCCCAGGGCGAGCGTTGCTGGGTGTTCACGCAGCCAGTGCCCGGCTCACGCTGCCATCGACCTTGTCCAGCAAGGCCTGCGCCTCGCGCGCATCGACACCGCGCTTGAGCATCACCAGCGCCGTCTTCACATGGTGGTCGCATTGCGCCAGCGCAGCCTGCGCATCGGCCTCACTCGCGCCCGAGGCGCGCACGGTCAGCGCCACTGCCCGCTTGACGAGCTTCACGTTGGTCGCCTTCAGGTCCACCATCAGATTGCCGTAGACCTTGTTGAGCCGCACCATCAGGGCCGACGAGAAGGTATTCAGCGCGATCTTCTGCGAGGTGCCGGCCTTGAGGCGCGTGCTGCCGGAGATGACCTCGGCGCCGGTGTCCAGCACGATGCCGATCTCGGCCTGCTGGGTGACCGGCGCGCCGGGGTTGTTGGCAAAGCCGATGGTCAGCGCGCCGGCCGCGCGGGCGGCCTCAATGGCACCCAGCACATAGGGCGTGCCGCCGGACGCGGCCAGCAGCAGGGCCACGTCATTGGGGCCGGGACTCAGCGCGTTCAGGTCGGCGGCGCCCTGGGCGCGGTCATCTTCGGCGCCTTCGACGGCGACGAACATCGCGCCCTGGCCGCCGGCGATGACGGCGACGGCCCGTTCCCGTGGCCAGGAAAAGGTGGGGTAAAGCTCCACGCTGTCCAGCACGCCGAGCCGCCCGGAAGTGCCGGCGCCGGCATACAGCAGCCGGCCGCCGGCGCGGATGCGCGGCAGTGCGGCGTCCACGGCGGCGGCGAGCTGAGGCGCGGCGGCTTTGACGGCTGCGACGGCATCGACCTGATCGGCGATGAATGCATCCAGCAGTGCCGGCGTGGCGTAAGTGTCCAGGTCGGGATGCCGGGTGCTCGGGGTTTCGGTGTTCAGCATGGGGATCGGAAGCGAAGCTGACGGACTCTAGCGGCTGGCGCCGGACCATGACGAATGCCACGCGCCATTGCAGTCATAACGTCAGGTAATCAGAATCTGCCTGTCGGTTGTAAGGAGTTGGGCATGGCCCCCGACAGAAGCTGGCAAGTCGATGTCGGATGCATCCGGAATCGGCCTGTGGTGAAACCTCTCACATTCATCCACTTTTATCTCCTGGAGACTCGATATGAACGCATCCCTCAAGACTGGCCTGGGCATCGCTGCCGCCGCTGCTGCCCTGTTCGCCACCGCCGTGCCGACGACCGCCATGGCCGCCGACGGCATGGTCAAGTGCTCCGGCGTGAACGGCTGCAAGGGCACTTCCGAGTGCAAAACCGCCAAGAGCGATTGCAAGGGCCACAACGGCTGCAAGGGCCAGGGCTGGGTCAGCAAGAAGAGCGCTGACGAGTGCACCAAGGCTGGCGGAAAAGTTGAAAAGTAAGCCGGCCTGAAACGGGCGAGGTCGCATGCGGCCTCGCCGCCATCTCTGAAATTCAGCCACAGAGACACGGAGGCACAGAGAGGCTCGGCTGCCGCGATGTGCTGGTGATTTCTCTGTGCCTCTGTGCCTCTGTGGCTGTGTTCTCTTCATCGACTGAATGACCAAGATTGAAGGCTTCGGCCTGGGCTTGCGCGTCGAGCATTACGCGGCCTTCGAGGCGGGCGTGGATGCCACCGTGCGGCCCGACTGGCTGGAGATCATTTCCGAGAACTACATGGTGCCCGGCGGCCCGCCGATGGCGCATCTGGAGCGCATCCGCGCGGACTACCCGCTGGTCATGCACGGCGTGTCGCTGTCCGTGGCAGGGCCCGCACCGCTGGACCTGGGCTATCTGCGCGAATTGAAAGCGCTGGCGGACCGGCTTGAACCCGGCTGGGTGTCCGACCACCTCTGCTGGAGCGCCGACGCCCACAGCCAGCTGCACGACCTGCTGCCGATGCCGCTGACGCGAGCGGCGCTGGACCATGTGGGCGGCCGCATTGCCCAGGTGCAGGACATCCTCGGCCGGCCGTTGGTGCTGGAGAACGTTTCCAGCTATGTGCGCTTCGCGGCCGACGAGATGACGGAGTGGGACTTCATCGCCCAGTTGCTCAAGGCCACCGGCGCCCAGTTGCTGCTGGACGTCAACAACGTCTATGTCTCGGGCCGCAACCACGGCTTCGACCCCGTTACCTACCTCGATGCGATTCCCGTCGAGCCCGTGCGACAGATCCACCTCGCCGGCCACGAGGACCGTGGYGACATCGTCATCGACACCCACGACCACCCGGTGCGCGACGAGGTCTGGGTGCTGTACCAGCATGCCGTGAAGCGGTTTGGCACCGTGCCGACCATGATCGAGCGCGACGACCACATCCCGCCGCTGGAGAGCCTGCTGGCCGAGCTGGCCGTGGCCCGCCGCCTGGCGACCACCTCATGAGCGTCATCCAGCAACAGCAGCGACTGGCCGCTGCCATCCGCGACGGCGTGGACGCGACCGGCCTGCTCGCTGGCGACCACGCGACAGGCCTGGAGGTCTACCGCCATGCCTATCAGGCCCGCCTCCTGGCGGCGCTGACCGACAACTACACCGTGC
>NZ_JBFULE010000091.1:0-12970 GCF_056400485.1 Roseateles sp. P5_B10 | reverse complement strand
CTCGCGGGCCTTGCCGGCGGGCTGGCGTTCGCAGGCGRCCGCCGCCTGGCCGTAGCCCTGCATCACGCCCTGGCTGCCGCGGTTGACGCCGGGCATCGCACCCGCGCTCAAGGCCGACGCCTCGCGCATCAGGCAGGCACTGTCCTGCCCGCAGCGTGCCTGCAGCGCCTGCGCCTTGGCCTGCATGGCGCGCCAGTCGGGTGTGGGGGCGGCGGACGCGGCCGTGACGGCGCGCTGGGCGGCTTCAAGCTGGCGGCGGTGATCGTCGGGGTCCAGCGGGTTGTAGGGGATGGGTGTGCCGTCGCTCTGCAGCAGGGCGCTGAACTGCCAGCGCTGGCTCAGCGTCTGCTCGCCGCGGTCCGCGCCGGCCTGCACGGGGCCCTGGCGCAGCAGTTCGACGTCGAGCACGAGGCGGCGCTGCTGAGCGGTTTGCGCTTGCGTGGTGTCGGCCAGCAGGCTGAAGGCGGCGAGGGCGAGCAGCAGCGTCGGGGCGGTGGGATGTGAAGGCATGGGGAAGAACTCCGGCAGGGATGTGGTGGCCGGCATCGTCGGCCGCAGGCGCCAGCGGCGCATCACCCATGGGGAGCCATGCATTTATGACGGTGCCATGGCTCTCACGTGGCTCTTCGCGGGCGATGCGCCAGGAGGGCCTGAAAAACACACTTCGGACCGTCAACAACCCTGCCATCACCGCCATGAAACTGCTCTTGACCCCCCTCTTGCTGGCTTCGGCCGTGCTGACCGCGAATGCGGCGGCCGGTCAGCCTTTCGCCACTTCCGGTGTTCACGCCAGCGCGGGCGGCCAGACCGCCGGCGGTGCCGGCCAGTCGCACGTCAGCAACAGCTTTGCCAACGTAAACGTGCAGGCTTCCGCCGAGGCGTCGCTGAACACGGGCAGCCTGCATGCCCTGGCCTGGTCCAGCAACAACCCGACGCTGCCCAAGGGCTGCCGGCCCGACATGCTGTCGTGCAACTGGGGCACCAGCGCCGACGCCTGGTTCTACGACAAGGTCACGCTGCAGGCCGACGAGAGCCATGACCCGGGCGACCCGGTCAGCTGGAGCTGGTCGGTCGAGGGCGAGACCAAACGCGGCAAATGGTGGAGCGGCTCCTCGGCCACCAGTCGCTTCTATGTCGGGACCAATCCCGAGGGCTGGCGCAACGCCATCACGCTCGACGCCAAGAACAGTTCACGCGAGATCAGCAGCACCTTCCTGGTGCCGGCGCATGGCCAATCGCTGGTGGTCTACATCTATGGCTCGCTGTCCGTGTTCGCCGAAGGCGGCGCGGTGGCGGACTTCTCGCACACCGCCCGCTTCAACTGGGACCTGCCCACGGGCGTCACGGTCACGTCGGCCTCGGGCCATTTCATGACCGCGGCCGTGCCGGAGCCGTCCACCTACGGCCTGATGCTGGCCGGCCTGGCCGTGCTGCCTTGGGCCCGGCGGCGGCTGGCAAGGTGCGGCTGAAGGTCGCCGGTCTTCAGGGCAGCACCTTCACCTTGATATTTCTGAAGTGCACCGTGCTCTCGGGGTCGTGGCCCTGCAGCGCGAAGGTGCCGCTGGCGAGGTAGCGCTGCTCCAAGCCCTTCTTGCGCACGATGGGCGACTCTTCGGTGTAGTCGGCTGTCTTCTCGGCACCGACGAACGTGGTGACGTGCTTGCCCTCGACGCGGATGGTCAGCGTGAACCATTGGCCGTCGGGGGCGATGACCTTGGGGAAGTCCTGCACGCCCCACAGGCCGCCGGTTCGGCTGGGGTCGCTGTGGGAGTTGTTGACCTGCACCTCGTAGCCCAGGCTGGGCCAGCCGACGTCCTGCCACTTGGTGTGGAAATAGACGCCGGAGTTGGCCTTGGCAAAGGTCATCACGTCGGCCTTGAACTCGAAGTTCCTGAAGTCGTGCTGCTGCACGGGGCCGACGTAGAAGAGGTGGGAGCGCGGGCCCTGCACGATGAGGGCACCGTCCTTGACGCTGAAGCTCCCGGGCGCGTCGCTCGCACGCCAGTTCTCCAGCGTCTTGCCGTCGAACAGCAGCTTCCAGCCGGCGGCGGTTTCTTCGGCGCTCAGCGTGTTGATATTCATGTCGGCGGCGTGGGCAGCGGTGGCGACAGCGAGGCTGGCTGCGAGGAGGGTGGTCTTCATATCGGTGTCCTATGAATTGGTGTTCGGGCCGAGCGCTGGGCCGCTCCCGAGCCGGCCCGTTGGGCGATGTGCGGGCCGGTCGAACCGGCACGCATCGCCGTCCCCTCGGGGGCTGAGGCCGGACACATCCCGTCCAGTGGACGGAATGTGCCTGCCGAAGGGCTGCGGCACTGCCGCAGCGCGGTCTGCAAGACCGACTGGGCTTGCCGGCGTGCAGCGCGGCAAGACTGGGCGAGGGGCAGTTTCATCCCACTCCGACGATCTGAAGGACTTTGAGAGGGGGGCCGTCGAAGGTGACGGATGGGACATTGCCGACGAAGCCGAGGTCCTTCGAACCCTCGGGCGTCGTGTAGAAGCCCCCGGCCGTCAGGTCGCGGAAGCGCTTGAAGAAGCGTGCCGCGGCGGCGCGCTCAGGCTTGGCCTTCTGCACCCAGCAGATGTCGTCGGCGATCTGCGATTGCGCGGTGACATCGAGTTCGGCGAAGCGTTTGCCGAAGCGCAAGCGGCTCTCGGCGTCCAGCCAACCCAGGCCCGCGACGATGACGTCCTTGTCCTTGACCTGATCTGGGTAGGGCGCGCTGATCCACTCGTCGATGAAGAGGTGGACCTTGAGCTGCGCGGCGCTGGGTGAGTATTCGTCGGCCGGGATGATGAGGCCACACAGCGCCTGCGCGGCGCGCGCCTGATCAGCCGTGAAGGTCAGCGGCCACAGCTCGCCGCTGCGGTAGGTCCTGGTGAGTTGAGGATCCGTGCCATAGCCCTTGCCTTTGCGCGCAGCGGGCGTAGCGCCGGCCGACACCTCCACGCCCATGGCGGCGCTGGCGGCCAGCATCCATTGCAGGGTCTGTCTGCGGTCCATGCTCAGAGCTCCTTCTTGCGCATGCGCTCGACGATGTGGTCCGCCTGGCGCCAGGCCAGGGCCATGATGGTCAGCGTCGGGTTCTTGTCGGCGTTGGACGCGAAGGGCGCCCCGTCGGACAGAAAGAGGTTGGGCACGTCCCAGGTCTGACCCCAGCTATTCGTGACCGAGTTGCGCGCATCCGCGCCCATGATGGCGCCGCCGACCTCGTGGATGATGGAACCGCCCGGCGCGATGGCCTTGGCCCCGTCCAGTTCCGGCCCGCCGTCCTGCACGCGGCCGCCCATGGCGGTGATGATGTCGGCAAAGGTCCTTTGCATGTGCGCAGCCTGGCGGGTCTCGTGCTCGGCCCACTGCCAGTGAAAGCGCAGCACCGGGATGCCGAAACGGTCCTTCACCGTCGGGTCAATTTCGCACCAGGACTGCTCGTTGGGGATCATCTCCCCGCGGCCGGCGAAGTGGACGAAGGAGCCGTACAGCCGCCTCACGTCCTGCTTGAAGCGCGCGCCATAGCTGCCCTGGGTCAGCCACTCCAGGCCCGCGCCGGTGCCCGAGGTCGGCATGCGCCGGCCTGTGCTGATCTCGATGTGATAGCCGCGCGGAAAGCCCAGCTTCTTGTGCCAGTCGCGGCCCTGCTGCTGGTAAAGCCACCAGGGCGAATAGGCGTGGCCGCCGCCGGCGCCGTCCTCGTTGTGGGGCGGCAAGGCTTCCAGGCCTGGCACCTGGCCCGACAGGTCGCTGCCAACGGTATCCATGATGTAGCGGCCGAGCTTGCCGCTGGCGTTGGCGAGGCCCCCCGGCTTGCTGTTCAGCAGGATGCGCACCGATTCGCAGGCGCTGGCCGCCAGCACGACGGCGCGGGCCTTGGCCTTGATGTGCTTGCCGGTCTTGCGGTCGACAAAGCGCACGCCGCTGGCCTTGCCGCTGGCGGTCGTCACCTCGTAGACCATGGCGTCGCAGAGCACGTCCAGATTGCCGCTGGCCACCGCCGGCGGCAGGTGCACCGCCGGGCTCTGGTAGGTGGCGCCGATGCTGCAGCCGCGCCCGCAGGGCGTGGCCCAGAAGCAGGCGGCGCGGTCGCGCATGGCCTGGGCGACCAAACCTTGAGCGCGCGGGTTGCCGGGATGCAGCAGGGCGGGGATGCGGGCGTCGTCGAGCTTTTTCGTCAGCACCGCGCGGTGGATGGGCACGACGGGCACGCCCAGCGTCGCCGCATGCTTCTTGATGAGGCGCTCGCCCACGCGCATCGCCGGCGCGGGCAGCAGGCAGCCCTCGGGCGAGTCGGGTGTGTTCTCCAGGCCCTCGTTGCTGCCATAGATGCCGACCAGCATCTCGACCTTGTCGTAGTAGGGCGCCAGATCGTCGTATCCGATCGGCCAGTCAAATCCCAGGCCATCACGGCTGTGGGGCTTGAAGTCGTAGGGGCCGTTTCTCAGCGAGATGCGGCCCCAGTGGTTGGTGCGGCCGCCCAACATGCGTGAGCGCCACCAGTCGAAGCGCTGCTGGGGGTCAGTGGAAGCTTGCGTGTAGGGCTCGCCGGGCACCTGCCAGCCGCCGTCCACCGTCGCGTCGTAGAAGCCGAAGGGCTTGTCCGGCGTGCCGGCACCGCGCAGCGGCGCGTCGGCGTTGGTCTGGAACATCGGCGTCTCGGTGCGGAAGTCGTAGTTGCGGCCGGCCTCCAGCATCAGCACCTTCACGCCCTCCAGCGCCAGCGTGTAGGCCGTCTGGCCGCCACCGGCACCCGAGCCGACGACGATGACGTCGTAGTCCCTGGCCAAGCTGCGCGTCGTCACGAAACCCATGCACCTCTCCCGCGGAAGACGGCGCAGTGTGCCACCGGCAGAAAGCGTTTTCAGTGGTTGTTGGGTTGGGCTCGGGGGCTGATCAAGGCAGCGACGGTGACGAGCCCCAGCGCCAGCAGCAGGACCGGCAAGACCTGGCGCGTGACGGGGTCGAACAGCAGGCCGGCCAGGGCCAGCGCGGCGCTGCTGGTCAGCGCATCACAGAGTTGCAGCGCCGAGGTGTTGCTGCCTTGCTGCTCCGGCGGCGACAGCTTGAGCAGCAGCACCGACAGGATGGGGAAGGACAGGCCGATGCCCAGGCCGACGAGCGTCCAGCCCACAAAGACCAGCGCAGAGGGCAGGGCGAACAGCAGCGGCGCGATGACGAGGGTCAGCGCCAGCGCCGTCAATGTGAAACCGCCCGGCAGCAACAGGCGCCTCGATTCGGGCCGCTGCACGCGAGCCTGCAAGGCGCTGCCGATGCTCCAGGTGACCGCGCCGGCGCTCAACGCAATGCCGGCCTGGGTCAGGCTCCAGCCGAAGTGCTGGGTCAGCATCAACGGCAGGAAGGCCTCGGCGCTGGCAAAGGTCGCGGCGATGAGGCCGCGCAGCAGGATGACCGTCGGCAGGCCACGCGCCGCCCTCAGCGTGCCGGCGGGCAGCAGCAGCCGGGCGGCGATGCCGGCGGCCACCAGGCCGGCCGCGAACAGCAGGGCCGAGCTGGCGCCGCTCTGCTGGCTGGCGCTGTGCAGCGTCAGCGCGCCCGCACTGGCCAGCAGGGCCCAGCGCATCGCGCCCCAGCGCAGCTCGTCACCGGTGCCCGAGCCCACCCGCTTGAGGGCCGGCAGGATCATCAACGCCGCCACGGGCACGGCCGCCGCGACGACCAGGAAGACGGATCGCCAGCCGATGAACTGCACGAGGAAGGACGCCAGCGCCGGCCCGACCAGGCCGGGCACGACCCAGGCTCCCGCAAACATGGCGAACATCTTGGGGTGGAGTTGCTGCGGCACGACCTGGCCGACGCCGACATACAGCGTGACGCCCAGCACGCCGCTGCCCAGGCCCTGCAGCGCGCGGCCGAGCACCAGCACGGGCATGGATGGCGCAAAACCCGCCAGCAGCAGGCCAACCAGGAAGGCGGCGAGGCCTGCCAGCGCGGCGCGATAGGGGCCGCGCTTGTCGCAGAGCTGGCCGGCCGCCGTCATGCCCAGCACCGAGGTGGCCAGCGTCGCGCCGAAGGCCAGGGCGTAATAGGGCAGGCCCTGCAGTGCCTCGGCCACGGCCGGCATCGCGGTGGCGACGGCGATGGACTCGAAGGCCAGCATGGAGATCAGCGCGATGGCGCCGATGCAGGCGGCGCTGCGGCCAGGGGCAAAGAGTTTTTCGGACGCGCCGGCCGGCGCGTCGATGGGGTCAGCAAGATTCATGGCGGGGAAGACTAAAAGCTCAAGCCCACTTCAAGTCAAGCAGGGTTTTGGGGGTGGGCGCGACAATCGCGGCATGTCAGTTTCCGTGTTGCACTGTGCCTCGGCCGGCTTCGAGTCGGCCTGCCGCATTCCCGCCCTGCCCGCCTCCCATCGCAGCCATGGCCTGCATGGCCACAGCTATTTCGCCACCGTCCGCACGGCACTGCCCGCGGGCTGGCCTGCTTTTCCGGGGGGTGAGGTCGAGGCGCTGCGTGCGCGCATGACTGAGACCGTGGCGCCGCTGGATCATGCCTTGCTGAACGACCACCTGGCCGAGCCCACCGACGAGAACCTCGCGCGCTGGGTGCGCCAGCGGCTGGACGTGCCCGGCATCGTGCAGGTGGGCGTGCAAAGCACCCAACACAGCGGCGTGGACCTGGACGGCGCCGGCCATGCGCATGTCTGGCGGCGCTACCGCTTCCAGGCCGCCCACCAGCTGCCGAATGTACCGGCTGGCCACCAGTGCGGCCGCATGCATGGCCATGGCTTCGAGGTCATCCTGCATGCCAATGCGGACCTCGGCGAGCGCGATCTGTCCATCGACTACGACCACCTCGACGAGGTCTGGGCGCCACTGCATTTCGCGCTGAACTACCGCTGCCTGAACGACATCGCGGGGCTGCAGAACCCGACCAGCGAGAACATCTCGGCCTGGCTGTGGGACAGGCTGAAGCCCGAACTGCCGGAGCTGAGCTGGGTGACCGTCTACGAGACCGGCTCCAGCGGCGCCAACTTCAACGGCAACAGCTACCGCATCTGGAAGGAGATGACGCTGGACAGCGCCGTTCGCATGAAGCACGCGCCCGTTGGCCATCCGCTGGCCGGCATCCATGGCCACACCTTCACGCTGCGGCTGCACCTGGCTGCGCCGCTGGACCAGGTGATGGGCTGGACGGTGGACTTCGGTGACGTGAAGTCGCTGTTCAACCCCATCTTCAAACGGTTGGACCATCACCCGCTGTTTGAGATTGCCAATCTGCCCGACGGTGACGTGGCCTCGATTGCAGCCTGGGTGCTGCGTGAGGGCGGCGCGGTACTGCCGCAGATCGACCGCGTGGATCTGTACGAGACGCGCGGCTCGGGTGCCATCGTCAGCCGGGCTGACTCCGAAGAATTGATCCCCGTATGACGTATTCGGTCAAAGAGCTGTTCTTCACGCTGCAGGGCGAAGGCGCCCAKGCCGGCCGCGYGKCCGTSTTCTGCCGCTTTGCCGGCTGCAACCTCTGGACCGGCCGCGAGCAGGATCGCGCGACGGCGGTCTGCACTTTCTGCGACACGGATTTCGTGGGCACGGATGGCGAGGGCGGCGGCAAATTCGTGACTGCCGATGCGCTGGCCGATGCGATTGCCAAAGCATGGCCCGGCGGTGGTCGTCCCTACGTCGTCTGTACCGGCGGCGAGCCGCTGCTGCAGTTGGACACGCCGCTCATCGACGCCCTGCACGCCCGCGGCTTCGAGGTCGCTGTCGAGACCAATGGCACGCAACCCGCGCCGCCGGGGCTGGACTGGATCTGCGTCAGCCCCAAGGCCGATGCGCCGCTGGTGCTGACCTCGGGCCACGAGTTGAAGCTTGTCTATCCGCAACCGCTGGCCCAACCGGAGCGGTTTGCGAATCTGGACTTCCAGAACTTCTTCCTGCAGCCCATGGATTCGGTGCTGCAGCGCGAGCACACCAAGGCGGCCGTGGCCTACTGCATGGCCCATCCGCAGTGGCGGCTGTCGGTGCAGATGCACAAGGTCGTCGGCATCGCCTGATCAGCCGCGGCAATAGCCTTCGCCGCTCTTCACGATCAGGCAGTCGTGCTTGTCGGCCAGCCATTTCATGCCCGTCTCGGGGCCGCTGCCGGCGCGGATGGTTTCGAGCACGCCATCACGCGTGAATACGAGCGTGTCGGTGCCGGCCTTGGCGTCGAAGCTGCGTGGACCATCCAGGTTCTGCACCGTGACGCTGTAGGTCCCCGGCCCGCCGGTGATCTCCAGATAGGTGCCTTCGGGGCCGTGCCATCGGCCGACCCAGGGGCTGGACGCCACGGATGCCGAAGCCGCCGATGCTGGCGCCGGTGCTGCCGCGGGGCTGTCGGCCGACCTGCCGCAAGCGCTCAGCGCGGCAACGCCGGCAGCCAGCATGGCAAGAGGGTGGATTCGCATGGCCTTGCGGGATTCAGCGGGGATGGCCAAGTCTGATCGCCTGCGGGGTTCCCTCGTGTCGGAGGACTCCCCGTTTTCAGCAACCGATCTCGACGGCCTGCAAGGTGCGGCCATCGCGCACATCCACGGCTACCGCGAGCCAGCGGCTGGCGTGGCCAGGTTCGGCGGCCTTCACCGGCACGGCCCACTGCGCCGGGCCCTGGCCCTCCCAGACCGGCAGCTTCCCGTATTCCCGCACGACACTGTCGTGGTTGAGCGTCTCGCCGCGGTTCTCGCCGGCGCGCACGCGGCTTTGGTGGCCGTCCTCGACGCGAGCCCACCAGAGCTGGACGTGCGCGGGCGCGCCAGGCAAGGCCTCCGCACTGAGCTTCAGTTCGCCGCTCGCGCTGCGGCTCCAGCCCAACCGTACACGAGCCGGCTCGGCACTCGCCGCGGGCAATGAAGCGCTGCGCCAATCCCGCCCATTGATGACGATTTGCGGTGTGTACGCATAGCGTGAGCCATTAACGCCCACGCCTTGTTTCTGGCGCTCGGTGAAGGCCGGGCTGGAAAACCGATCCGGCCAGCCCAGGCCGTTCCAGTAGTCAACATGAAAGGCTGCCGCGATGACGCCGGGCTGGCCCTTGAGGCCGCTCAGCCAGCGGTCCGCCGGCGGGCAGGAGGAGCAGCCTTCGGATGTGTAGAGCTCGACGATGCGCGGCACCGTCGCGCCGCTTTGCACGGTTGTAGCAGGACAGCTTTGGGCGCCGGCGAGAGGCGTGGCCATGGCGAGGAGCAGGGCAGTCAGCTTCATGGGGCATGAGTCGACCATGATCGACAAACCTGACATGCCAGAACGACAAAGGGAGCCCGCAGGCTCCCTTCTGGGTGATCGACCGAAGCCGGATCAGAAGCGATAACCGATGCCGAACTTGACCGACACCGGGTCCAGCGTCGTCTCGATGGTCTGGCCCGTGGACAGGCTGCCGGTCGTCTTGATGAAGGTCTTGGTGACTGCCAGACTGGCGGACCAGTCCTTGGTGATGTTGAAGGCACCACCGAGTTCCATGGTCGTGCCGAAGCGGCTCTTCATGGACAGCGTCGTCGGGCTGGCGGGCGAGCCACCGGTGAGGCCGGACAGTGCGGCCGTGGCGCGTGGCTTGAAGAAGTAGCCATAGGTGACGCCCGCGCCGACAAAGGGACGGAAGCTGCTGTTGGCGTCGCCGAAGCGGTACTGGGCCAGCAGCGTCATCGGCAGGGACTTGACCGTGCCGAGCTTGCCCGAACCTTCGATGGCGCCAGCACCAACGACGTCGTGCTTGAACGGCAGCGCGATCGGCAGATCGATGCTGATGTTGTCGGTCCAGTAGTAAGTCACGCCGCCGACGAAGGAGCTGGCCTTCTTCACGTCGACCTTGGTGCCCGCCAGGCTGGGCGCGGTCAGATCACCGCTGTCGACATGCGGGTTGATCTGTGCGGCACCGCCATAGACGACGATGCTGCCGGCCGATTGCGCGTGAACGAGGCCGGTGGCGGAGAGCAGGGTGACTGCGAGCAGGGATTTGATGTTCATGAAGTTCTCCTGAAGGGTCACGCGGACTCAGAGCCAGCCTTTGCGAGCCAGTTCCAGGGACACCACCTGCGACAGCAATTGATTCCCGAACGGGGTGGGGTGGACGGAGTCGGCGAACAGGTAGTGACTGACATCGCCGCTGATGACGTTGTTGGCGCTGCAGACCAGCGACGAACCCAAGGGGTTCTTGGCCGCGCTCAGATCACAGGCCGGCGTGGTGACATTGCTCAGGCTGAACTTCGCAGGATCGGCAATCTGGTCACGCACCCCTTGGGCGGCATCAACCCAACCCACGTCAGCGCCGGCCAGGCCGGTCTTGAGTTGGTCGTTGAAGGTATTGACCATCTGCAGGATCAGGCCCTGCGTGGCTGCGGGCAGGCTCTTGGCGAAAGGTGTCAGGCTCACGTCGGGCAGGTTGATGACCACGACGTTCTTGGCACCCTTGCCCACCACCAGCGCCTTGACGTAGCCGGCCAGTTCCGCACCGGCCTTGCCCATCTCGGTCACGCCCTTGGTGGCAGCGGCCGTCGGGTCACCGCCAGCGGCGATGGTGGCCTGCACGGTGGCCAGGTTGATGAACACATCATTGCCACCGGCATAGACGAAGACGAGCTCGGTGCCCTTGAAGCTGCCACCGACTGCCGTCAGGTGGTTCTGCATCTGCGTGACGACGGGCACCGTGAGCTGGCCCAGCACGGCGTTGGAACCACCCAACAGCTTGTTGCCCGGGCCGACCGGGTTGGTCACTCGCGCGCCACCCTGACCGTAGGCGAAACAACCCGCGTTGTTCTTGACGGGCACGCTGAACCCCTGGGAAGCGAGCCCATCCAGGCCTTGCTGGGCCGGGCAGGGCTTGGGCAGGCCGTAAAGCGTGGCAATGCGTTCCACCCAATGCGGGCCAACGCCATTGACGGTGTACTGGCCACCGCCCAGGGCGGCAACAGTACCGACCTTGTAGGTGCCCTGGTCGCTCAGGCTGTCACCGAAGGACACCACACTGGTGGGAGTGAACTTGGGCGTCGTGTCCGCCGAGGCGCCACCGCCTCCGCAGCCCGCCACCAGCAGGCTGCCCAACAGCGCCACCGAGGCGGCGGCGATCCGGGTGAGGAAGGGTTTCATTGTTGTCTCCTAGGCGACACCGCAACATCGCAGTGCATTCAATTCGGGAGCGCAACTCTAGCCGCAGCTTTTTAGAACGGTCGTTCGTTTTTCCCCTCATTCCGCGTAAAGAAACAACGCCGACGGCTTGGGGAAGGCCTGCGCAAGCGCCGCGATCCACAGGGGCTGTACCGCCTTGGGCAAGTCTGTGGATGGTTCTGGCACAACTGGGCAGATATCCACAGGCCGACGACCTTTCGCGAAGTTGTTCCCAATCGAGGGTCAATCCATCAGGCTACGGCGCACAGGCTTGTGCGGCTGCCAAGCGCTTGTGCCCCAAGGACTTTTTGCCCTTGTCCACAGCGCAGGCGGTGCACTACTACGACCACTACCTTTGAAATCTTGAATACTGTTTAGGAATACACGGGACACTTTCGGCGATGCAACGACCCTCACACGCGCTCCCCTGATGGACATTCCGACCCTGCAGCAGCGTCTGCGCCAGTTCGCCAGCGACCGCGACTGGCAGCCCTACCAGACGCCAAAGAACCTCGCGATGGCCATGACGGTGGAGGCCGCCGAGCTGCTGGAAATATTCCAGTGGCTGACTCCCGAGCAATCCCTGAGCCTGAGCGACGACCAGCGCCGCCATCTCGGCGAAGAGCTGTCGGACGTGCTGCTGTACCTCGTGCAGATTGCCGACCATGGCGGCGTGGACCTGGATGCCGCCGTCGAGCGCAAGCTGGCAATGAATGCCCTGAAACACCCGCCCAGGCATCCACCGAAGAAGTCTTGACGAAGATGACGCAAACCATCGCCGTCGTCGACTTCGAAACGACCGGTCTCGGGCCCACCAGCGGCGGCCGTGCCACCGAGATCGCTGCCGTGCTCGTGCGTGGCGGCATGGTCGTCGACGCCTGGAGCAGCCTGATGAACAGCGGCGCCTGGGTGCCGCCCTTTATTCAGTCCCTGACCGGCATCAGCAACGAGATGCTGGCCAACGCGCCGGACTCGCCCACGGTCATGCGCGAGCTGGCCCGTTTCACCCAGGGCTGCCCGCTCGTCGCGCATAACGCTTCTTTCGACCGGGGCTTCTGGCATGCCGAGATGGAGCGCGCCGGCGTGGCGCGCGACCCGGCCCATGAGTTCGCCTGCACCGTGCTGTTGTCGCGCCGGCTCTGGCCCGAGGCCAAGAGCCACGGCCTGGGTGCGATCACGCAGTTCCACGGCATCCGCTTCGACGGCCGTGCCCACCGGGCGATGGCCGATGCTCGCGTGACGGCGGAGTTGTTACTGAAGGTTCAGAACGAGGTCGCGCGACGCTTTGCGTTGGACCTGGGCGACGCCGCTGTGGATCACGCACTGATGCTGGAGTTGCAGCGCACGCCGTTGCGCTGGCTCAGGCGCGGCCTGGTCGACCATGTGAAGGCCTGTCGCGCCAATTCCTTGGCTGCTTGAGCGGATAAAAAATTCTGTCAAGACCCTGCAGCTCATCATCGGGCTAGGACAATCGCGCCCTTTCGTCCCGTGCTATTGCCAAGAGTTCCATGTCCGTGATCCAGGTTCGCCCCGCCACCCTGCGCGATGCCAAGGCCATCGCCGAGATCCATGTCGCTGCCAGCCAGGACGCCTACAAGGCCCTCCTGCCCGCCGCCGCGCTGGATGCGATGTCGGTGCAAAAGCGCCAAGCCTTCTGGCGTGAGGCCATCGACCTCTGCGAGCCGCAGGTCATCGTTGCCCATCTGGACAACAAGATCATGGGTTTCGCCGGCTTCGATCGCTCCCGCGACAAGGGCACGCCCGCCACGACCGGCGAGGTCTGGGCCATGTTTGCCGACCCGGTGCACTGGGACAAGGGCGTCGGCCTGGCGCTGTGGGATGCCACGCGCGACGGCCTGCAGGAAGAAGGCTGCACCAAGGC
>NZ_JBFULE010000090.1:0-12989 GCF_056400485.1 Roseateles sp. P5_B10 | reverse complement strand
GCCTAACGCGGCGATGCTGGTGCAGGCGCTTTATGCCTGTTGCGCCTAGAAAAAGAAAAAACCCGCCAGCGGCGGGTGGGGTGACTGACGGCAGCGTGGGCTCAGACGATCCAGATCGGCGTCTGGGCGGCGGCTACCGCGGTCACGTCACGACGGCCTTCGATGACGACGCGCGGCAGCTGGGCCACCACCGGCGCTTCGGCACGCTTGCCAACGATGACCACGCGTTCCAGCTTCACGATCTCGGTGGCCGGAGCCGCCGTGCGGTTGGCCAGGCTCACACCGGCAGCGGCTGCGGCGGCGACGGAAGCGATGGCGACGATGAAGGTCTTGGCGGCGGTGTTCATGGTGGGCTCCGGTGGGTGGTTCGCTGTGTCAGTGATTGCAGTTTCGTCACTGACCCCGGGCGCCGCGAGTGCCGGGCGACGGATCGCCGGCGCGGGCGGATGAACTGCAATTGCGCGGGACGAACCGGCGCCACCCAGGCCCTGCGTTAGCGCCTGGCGCTGGATGGCGTGCCCGGCCAGCCGACCGCGGCCCAGGCGCGGCGCAGTTGCAGCTCGGAGTTGAAACCGGCCGCCTCGCTGGCCGCGCTGACGCTGGCGCCGGCCTCCAGCGAACGCTTGGCGACGGCCAGGCGCACGCCGCGCAGATAGGCCTGGGGGCTGGTGCCGGCGTATTGGGCGAACAGGCGGCTCAGCGTGCGCGGCGTGGTCGCGGCGAGGTCGGCCATGCGCTCCAGCGGCCAGTCCTCGGCCGGTGCCACGCTCAGCGCGTCCTGCACGCGGTGCAGGCGCGCATTCAGGTGCTGGCGGTGGGCCAGCAGAGGCGACAGCTCGGGGTCGCCCGGGCCACGGCGCAGCGCCACGGCCATCTGCTCGGCGACGCGCGCGGCGACCAGCTCGCCGGCATGCGCGGCGATCAGATGCAGGGCCAGGTCGATGCCGGCCGTCACGCCGGCGCTGGTGAACACCTCGCCGTCCTGCACGAAGACGCGGTCCTGCAGCACCGTGCAGCGGGGCGCGAGGCGGGCAAGGTCGCCAAGATGCTGGTGGTGCGTGGTCGCCCGGCGGCCGTCGAGCAGGCCGGCATGGGCCGCGAGCAGGGCGCCGGAGCAGACGGTGACCAGGCGCAGCCCAGGGCGGCCAGGTGCCAGGCGAGACAGCCAGGCGATGAGTTCGCGCCGGGCCGCTTGCGACTTCGCCTCCGCGGCCGAGGTGCGGCCGACCAGCACGATCCAGCTGCCATCGGGCAGATCTTCCGGCAGCGGCTCCAGCGCCTGCAGCTGGATGCCCACCGAGCCTGTGGATTCGCTGCGCGTGCCGGCGAAGCGCAGGGCAAAGGGCGCGACATCCAGCTTCAGCGCGGCGATCTCCAGGCTGGCCAGGCGCAGGGCCTCGGCGGGCCCGGCCCAGTCGAGAACGAGGCTGTCGTCCTGCAGGACGAAGACAACCTGTATGGGCTCAGGCAATGGCGGTTTCCTTCCCGGCGACAGCCTGCAACGCACCTTCTGCATCCATGATGCGGGCGAAGCGGCCGTCCAGCACGGCGGCGGTGCGGGCGCGGAGCTGGGCGGGCGTCAGGGGCGAGCCGTCGGGGTGTTGCATCGTGAACGTGAGTGTCGCCTCGGGCACGTAGATGACCTCCCAGCCGAGGTCCGACGCATGGCGGGTCGTCGTCTCGCAGCATTGCTCGGTGCGGATGCCGCTGATGACGAGCTGGCGGATGCCCTGCTGCGTCAGCCACACGTCCAGGCCGCTGCCGACCAGGGCGCTGTGGCGGGTCTTGTGCACGGTCAGGTCGGCCTTGAAGTCGCGCAGGCCTTCGAGCGGGCGCACATGGCCGCTTTCCAGGCTGAAGGGGTCGGCGCCGGTCGCATCGGGCTGCACGTGGAAGACGCGCACGATGGGCAGGCCGGCGGCCTCGAAGCCCTCGATGAGGCGGTTTTGCGCGGCCAGGTAGGCAGCAAGGCCGTCGGTTTCGAAGCTGGGGCGCTGGGTGAAGGAGTGCTGGACGTCGATGACGATGAGGGCAGTGGTCATGGTGGGCCTCGTTGTTGGTTGAGGCCTTCAGTGTTCCGCTATCATGCATCCGCCGCCACGCGCTGGCAGACGGAGATGGATCAATTCAGGACAAACCTAGAGCGCTCAGCAGCTCGGCCGGCGTGTAGGGCCGGCGGCGCTTGGGCCAGGACTCGACGAGGTTCAGCATGCGCGCACTCAGCGGTGCGCTGCGTCCCTGGCTGCGCGCCAGGCGGACGATCTCGCCGCACAGCGCGTCGATCTCCGTCGTGCGGCCCTGGGTCAGGTCGTCGGCCATGCTGGAGCGGGCCTTGGCATCAATGCGCAGCATGCGCGCGGCGGCCAGGCGGAAGATGAAGGTCGGCATGCGCAGCAGCGTGATCAGCCGGCGTGGCGGCAGTGGCGTGAGCTGGGCGACCGGGCGCTGCGCGGCGTTCAGCAGGTTGAAGGCTTCCTCCTGCAGCGCCGCCAACACGCGGCGGTAGCCGCGCTCCAGCAACTCGTCGCGCAGCGGCCGGCCGGACAAAGCATTGACGGGGTTGTTCAGGTTCAGCAGCAGCTTGCCCCATTGCACCGGTGCCAGGTCCGCATACAGCTCCAACCCCATACCCATGCGGGCCAGGGCCGTCTGCCAGGCGGCCAGGGCCAGATCCTCGGCCGAGCCCTCGGCCGCGAGCGACCCACCGGTGCCACGGTGGTAGCGGCCGGGTCCGATCTCGGCGATGTTGTAGGGCACCATGCCCGCATGCCAGTGCAGCTGTGGGGCGGCGGCGCGGGCGGCGTCGGCATTGGCGATGCCGTTCTGCAGGCTGACGACGGGCGTGCCCAGCGGCAGCGTCAGGCCCAGGGCCGTGGCGGCTTCGGCGGTGGCGCCAGACTTCACGCACAGCAGCACCAGGTCGGGCTTGAGGCCGGCGGGCGGTTCCTCGTGCAGGCGCAGGTCGAGTGCTGGGATGTGGCGGTCCAGGCCGTCCTGGTCGGTCAGGCGCAGGCCGTGCTTGCGCAGGTTGGCCAGTACGCGCGGGCGGCCGACGAAGTGGACCGGCACGCCGGCCAGCTGGGTCAGGCCACCGACAAAGCAGCCAACGGAGCCGGCGCCCATCACAAGAACGCCGGTCATGGGTTCAGCGGATCAGACGGGGTGAGCCAGGTCGCGCAGATGCGTCGGCCCCACGCGGCGTTCGATCTCGGCCAACAGCGCACGGCCCCAGCCCAGCATGAACATGCCCTCGCCGACGACGAACATCGGGCCGACGAGGAGGCCGACGAGGTCGTCGACAAAGGCTGGCTTCTTGCCTTCGTAATAGTGGCCAATGAACTGGAACACCCAGCCGACCACGAAGCTGCCGACACCGATGACCAGCCAGCTCGTCATCGAACCCTGGGCCGCGATCATCGCCAGTGCCGTCAGCATGCCGTTGACGACCGTGGTGGCCACGCCGAGCGCCAGGTTGCCGCGCGTCAAGTACCAGAGCGCGCTGAGGGCCCACAGCACGATGGCCGCATTCATCGGCGCGTCGCCCACTGAGAACTCGGCGCGCGCCAGCAGCACGCTGATGGCGAAGACGATGAGGGGAATACCGACGAAATGGGTCGCGATGTTGCGGCGGTCGCGGTGATAGGCGGCGTATTGCGCCATCAGGTCGAGGGCGGGGCGGAACAGGCTGGCCATGGGCAGGCTCCGTTGAGGAGGATGGTGGCTATGCTAGTCCAGCATGGCGCAGCATCGTTGTGCGCCGGCTTACAAAATCCCTCGGAGAACCCCTGAGTTGAGTGTGCAAACGACACCGAAGCGCCGTCTGTTACTGATGGCGACGCTGGCCGCGCTGGCCGGTTGCGCCAGCCCGCCGCCCGCCCGCGTGAYGGCGGAGGCCACCGGAAACGAGCTGCGCATCCTCGTCTTTCGCGGCGGCACGGCGGCGCGCCTGGGCCACAACCACGTGCTGCGAACCGGTGACTTGCGCGTGGACTGGCCGGCGGCCGGMCCGATGCTGAGCTTCCGGCTSGACGCGCTGGAGATTGACCCGCAGGCCTTGCGTGAACGCCTGGGGCCGGCCTTTGCCAGCACCGTTGACAACGAGGCGCGCGCCGGCACGCGCGCCAATCTGCTGAAGGCGCTGGATGCGGCGGCCCACCCGGAGGTCGTCGTGCGCACGCTGCAGCTGCTCGGCGAGGGCGGCCAGCGCGTCGTCGAGGCGGAGATCACCCTGCATGGCGCGACGCGCAGGCAGTGGTTCGTCGTCGAGATCGCAGCCAAGCGTGCGCGCGGCGAGGTGGTCATCCGGCAGAGCGACTTCGGCATCCAGCCGTTCACCGTGCTGGGCGGGCTGCTGGCGGTGCAGGACGCGCTGGTGGTGCAGTTCGAGCTAGTCGAGCCGTAAAACCATCAAGTCCTTGGCCAGCCTGCGCCCGTCGGGCAGGCGTATCGCGTCCGGCAAACATCCATAGCGCACGAAGCCCTGGCTCTCGTAGAGACCGATGGCACCGCGGTTGGTGGACGTCACGCTCAGCGTGACCTGGGCCAGGCCGGGCGTGGCCTTGAGCTTGGCGATGGCCGCGATGAGCAGGGTCCGACCGATGCCGCGACCGCGATGGGTGTCGGACACCATCATGCCGATCAGGTGGGCGATGTGCTGCACCTTCACACGCGGTTCGCGTTCGCAGGTCAGCGCGCCGACGAGGCGGGCGTCGTCCAGCGCCACCAGCGTGAACAACGTGCCGCCCTTGCTGCCGCCGGCCAGGCGGTTGCGGTAGCTGGACAGGTCGCGCTGGCCTTCGGTCTCGGCGTCTGACGTGAAGGCCTCGGGGTGGCCGGCCAGCATGGCGTCGCGCAGCGCTTTGTAGGCGAGCAGGTCGGGCTCGAGCATGGGACGGATATGGGCCTCAGTCATGCAGATCGGTGAGGTGGTTCAAGTTGGCGAAGGCGGTTTCGTCGTCGAAGTGTGCGATGCCATGGGGCCGGCCGCTCATCCAGCCGAGCACGGCCCGACCAGCGGCGTCGAGATGGGCTCTCAACGGTTCGCGCAGTCGGGCATGCAGCAGCGCATGGGTCGGGTGTTCGCGCCCGGCCTGGGCGAAGGCGAGGCCATGGGGCTTCGCGACGGCCAGCAGGCGCCGGGCCAGATCCAGCGGCAGGTGAGGGCAGTCGCAAGGCGCGGTCAGCAGCCAGGCGTCGTCGGGGAGGGCGTCGAGGCCGGCCAACATGCCGGCCAGCGGGCCGGCGAACTCAAGCCCAGGCGGGTCAGGCAGCACTTCGTGGCCCAAGGCGCGGTAGCTGTCCAGGTTGCGGTTGGCGCTGATCAGCACATGGCGCGCCTGCGGTGCCAGGCGCTCGATGACGTGACTGACGAGCGGGCGGCCGTGCAACAGCTGCAAGCCCTTGTCCGCACCGCCCATGCGCGAGCCGCGCCCGCCGGCCAGAACGAGGGCGTGAAGCTCATCCACCGATGTAATGCATCTCGACGCGGCGTTCGCCATCAGGCGTCGGATCGCCCTGGCCGCGCAGCTGCGAATAGCGGTCCGCGCGGCCGCTCCAGACACCGGCGATGGCACTGGCGAGTTGCCCGTCGGTGACCGATTCCTCACCACGCAGCAGGCCGCGCAAATCATGCCCGCGATGGGCGAACAGGCAGGTGTAGAGCCGCCCCTCGGTCGACAGCCGGGCGCGGTTGCAGTCGCCGCAGAAGGCCTGGGTCACGCTGGAGATGAAGCCAATCTCACCGGCGCCGTCGGCATAGGCCCAGCGCTCGGCCGTCTCGCCTGGAGCGCTGTGCGACAGCGGCGTGATGGGGAACTCCGCCGCGATGCGCCGCTGCACCTCGCTACTCGGCAGCACCTGGTCCATGCGCCAGCCGTTGGTGGCGCCGACGTCCATGTATTCGATGAAGCGCAGCACGATGCCGCTATGCCTGAAGTGGCGCGCCATCGCCAGGATCTGGTCGTCGTTGACGCCGTGCTGCACGACCATGTTGACCTTGATCGGCCCCAGGCCCACGGCCTGCGCCGCGTGGATGCCGGCCAGCACGTCCGCCACGGGAAAGCCGACGTCGTTCATGCGTTGGAAGACGGCGTCGTCCAGCCCGTCCAGGCTGACGGTCAGGCGCTTCAGCCCGGCGGCCCRCAAACTGGCCGCCTTTTTCACCAGCGTCGAGCCGTTGGTGGTCAGCGTCAGGTCCAGCTCGCGGCCATCGGGCGTGCGCAGCTGGGCCAGCATCCCGATCAGGGTTTCGAGGTGGCGGCGCAGCGTCGGTTCGCCGCCGGTGATGCGCAGTTTTTCGACGCCCAGGCCGACGAAGACCCGGGCCAGCCGCTCGATCTCCTCAAAACTGAGGAGATCGGCATGGGGCAGGAATTCATGGTGTTTGTCAAAAACCTGCTTCGGCATGCAGTAGCCGCAGCGGAAATTGCAGCGGTCCGTGACCGAGATGCGCAGGTCACGCAGCGGCCGGCCTAGCACGTCGGCCAGTGGGAGACCGGTCTGGCTGGCCAAGGCCGGCGGCTCGACGCGTAGCGAGCGAGCGTCGTGCAGGGGAATCACGCGGGCGGTCATGCCGGGATTGTGTCAGCGGGCGAATCTCCTGGCACTTGCGGCGGTTGCCCGGGCGCGTTTGAATCGGCACGAATGGCCGAGATCCTTCACCCCGACCTGCCGCAGTTCATTGCGTTTGGCGAAGCGCTGACCGATCTGATCCGCATCGGGCCGGACCGCTGGCGCAGCGCCTGCGGCGGTTCGCCCTGGAATGTGGCGGTCGCGATGTCGACGCTGGGCCAGCTGAGTGCCTTTGCCGGTGCCATCAGCCAGGACCCTTTCGGTGCCGAGATCTGGCAGTGCAGCCAGGAGGCCAACCTGGACATGCGCTTCATTCAGCAGTTGGCACGGCCGCCGCTGCTGGCTGTGGTGCACGAGGTCGACCCGCCGCGCTATTTCTTCATCGGCCACGACAGCGCCGACCTGCATTTCCGCCCCGAAGGCCTGCCCATGGGCTGGACGCGTGGGCTGCGCTGGGCCCATTTCGGCAGCCTGGGCCTGGTGCGCCAGCCGCTGGCGGGGCGGCTGCTGTCACTGGCTGAGGCGCTGAAGAGCGAGGGTCGTCTCATCAGCTACGACCCCAACTTCCGCGCGCCGCCGATGGACGCGAGCTACGACGACACGCTGGAGCAGATGTGCCGGCTGGCCGATGTCATCAAGGTGTCCGACGAGGACCTGCGCGGGTTGTTCCGCGTGCCTGACTACCGCTCAGGCCTGGCCCAAATCGCCGCTTGGAACCCTGGTGCCTGGCTGCTGCTGACGCGCGGCGAGGTGGGGGCGACGCTGTATCACGGTGTCGAGGAGGCCACGGGCCGGCCGCCGCGAGTGGACGTGGTGGACACCGTTGGCGCCGGCGATTCGGCCCTGGCCGGCCTGCTGGACAGCCTGATGCGCAATGCCGGTGCGCCAGCCGGGCATCACCTGCGGTGGGCTCTGGCAGCCGGGGCTGCCGCCTGCACGGTGGCCGGTTTTGCGCCGCCGCGGCCAGCCCTGGTCACTGCGCTCGCGGACCGCGTTGAGATCGCCAAAGACTAGGGTTTTCCCTGGCACTACTTGATCCCAATCCCGTAGGCTCCTACGATTAACCGACCGGTCGGTAGAGAAATTCCATGTCCGAACACCTGATCCAGATCGAACAGCATGGTGGCGTGCGCCTGCTGCGCCTGAACCGCCCCGAGGCGCTCAATGCCTTCACTGCGGCCATGCTGGGCCAGCTCCGCCAGGCACTGGAAGCGGCGGCCGAGGACAGCGCCACGCGCTGCGTGCTGATCACCGGCGCCGGCCGCGCCTTCAGCGCCGGCCAGGATCTGGCCGATCCGCATGTGGCGCCCAGCCGCGAGCCCGGTGCGGCTCCGAAGGACATCGGCCACATGCTGGATCACTACTACATCCCGCTGGCGCTGCGGCTGCGCAGCATGCCGGTGCCGGTGGTGGCCGCCGTCAACGGCGTGGCGGCCGGCGCTGGCGCCAACATGGCCTTCGGCTGCGACCTCGTGCTGGCGGCCGAGAGCGCCAGCTTCCTGCAGGCCTTCTCCAAGATCGGGCTCCTCCCGGATTGCGGTGGTACCTGGCTGCTGCCGCGGCTGGTGGGCCGTGCCAAGGCGCTGGAGCTGGCGTTGCTGGGCGACAAGCTCAAGGCAGTGGACGCCGAGCGGCTGGGCCTGATCGCACGTGTGCTGCCCGACGCCGAATTGCAGGACACCGCCATGGCCATCGCGCAGAAGCTGGCCGGCATGCCCACGCGCGCCCTGGTCGAGACGCGCCGCGCGCTGGACGAGGCACTGAAGCTCGACTTCGAGCCCGCCCTCAAGCTCGAGGCGGCCTTGCAGAGCCAACTCGGCTTTTCGCATGACTATCTCGAAGGCGTGGCGGCGTTCATGGACAAGCGCAAGCCCGAGTTCAAGGACCGCTGATGGATGCGCAAGCCGTTGCCGAAAAGGTCCGCGACGTCATGCTCACCGCCGATGCGGCGAGCAAGATGTTGGGCATGCAGATCGCCGAGGTCGGCCCCGGCCGCGCGGTTGCGGCGATGACGGTGCGGGCCGACATGCTGAACGGCTTTGCCATCTGCCACGGCGGCCTGATCGCGACGCTCGCGGACTCCGCCTTTGCCTTTGCCTGCAACAGCCGCAATGCGCTGACGGTGGCCTCCGGCTTTGGCATCGATATCCTGAAGTCGGCCAGGCTCGGCGATGTGCTGACCGCCACCGCCGAGGAAACATCGCTGGCCGGCCGCACGGGGCTTTACGACATCACCGTGAAGAACCAGGACGGTGATCTCATCGCCGTGTTCCGTGGCCGCTCATACCGGTTGGGCGACAGAAAGGTGTTCGAAGCATGACGGTCAAAGGTCCGCGCCCCGGAGAGCTCGAAGCCATCGAAACCGCCAGCCGCGATGAGCTGCAGGCGCTGCAGCTCGAACGCCTGCGCTGGAGCCTGCAGCACGCCTACGACCATGTGCCGCACTACAAGGCCAAGTTCGACGAGGCAGGCGTGCATCCGTCCGACCTGAAGACGCTCGCCGACCTGGCGAAGTTCCCGTTCACGACCAAGCACGACCTGCGTGCCAACTACCCGTTCGGCATGTTCGCGATGCCGCGTCAGCAACTGGCGCGCATCCACGCCTCGTCCGGCACGACGGGCAAGCCCACGGTGGTGGGCTACACGCTGAAGGACATCGACAACTGGGCCAACCTCGTCGCGCGCTCCATCCGCGCCGCGGGTGGCCGCGCAGGCGATCTGGTGCATGTGGCCTATGGCTACGGCCTGTTCACCGGCGGCCTCGGCGCTCACTACGGCGCCGAGCGGCTGGGCTGCACGGTCATCCCGATGAGCGGTGGCCAGACCGAGAAGCAGGTGCAGCTGATCACCGACTTCAAGCCTGACATCATCATGGTGACCCCCAGCTATATGCAGGTGCTGGTGGAGGAGTTCAGCCGCCAGGGGCTGGACGCACGCGAGTCGTCGCTGAAGGTCGGCATCTTCGGCGCCGAGCCCTGGACCGAGGCGATGCGCAAGGACATCGAGGCCAGCGCCGGCATCGACGCGGTGGACATCTACGGCCTCTCGGAAGTGATGGGCCCGGGTGTCGCCAGCGAGTGCATCGAGAGCAAGGATGGCCCGGTCATCTGGGAAGACCATTTCTACCCCGAGATCATCGACCCCGAGACGGGCGAGGTGCTGCCCGACGGGTCCGAAGGCGAGCTGGTCTTCACGTCGCTCTCCAAGGAAGCGATGCCCGTCATCCGCTATCGCACCCGCGACCTGACGCGCCTGCTGCCGCCCACGTCCCGCAGCATGCGCCGCATGGGCAAGATCGTCGGCCGCAGCGACGACATGCTGATCATCCGCGGCGTCAACCTGTTCCCGACCCAGGTCGAGGRGCTGGTGCTGCAGGAAAAGGGCCTGGGCGGGCAATACCAGCTCGTGGTCAGCCGTAACGGGCCGCTGGATGAGTTGTTGATCCGSTGCGAGCTGGCGCTCGGCGCCACCGACGACGGCATTGGACGTAGGCTGTCGGAGYGCATCAAGAACCTGATCGGTGTGACGGCGACCATCCAGGTCGAGCCGAACAATTCCATCGAACGCACGCTGGTGGGCAAGGCCCGGCGCGTCGTCGATCAACGCAAGAAGTGATGAATGCAAAACACAGCCACAGAGGCACAGAGACACGGAGGAATTCAGAAGCCTCTTCTCTGTGTCTCAGTGCCTCTGTGGCTTTGTTCGTGTTTTTGAATCGAGGAGCTTGATATGTACACGCAAGCAATGGACCTGATGGCTCGCGAGGCCAAGCCCAAGGTCGTCAAAAGCGCCGAGGAGCTGGCCCGCGAGGAAGCGTTTGAAGCTCGCATCGACGCTGGCGAATTCATCGAAGCCAAGGACTGGATGCCCGAGCACTACCGCAAGACGTTGGTGCGCCAGATCAGCCAGCACGCGCACAGCGAGATCGTCGGCATGCTGCCCGAGGGCAACTGGATCACGCGCGCGCCGACGCTCAAGCGAAAGGCGATTCTTCTGGCCAAGGTGCAGGACGAGGGCGGCCATGGCCTCTACCTCTACGCCGCCGCCGAGACCCTGGGCACCAGCCGCGACGAGATGACCGAGGCGCTACTGTCGGGCAAGGCCAAGTACAGCTCCATCTTCAACTACCCGACGCTGACCTGGGCCGACATCGGCGTCATCGGCTGGCTGGTGGACGGCGCGGCCATCATGAACCAGGTGCCGCTGTGCCGCTGCTCCTATGCGCCGTATGCGCGGGCCATGATCCGCGTCTGCCGCGAGGAGAGTTTTCATCAGCGCCAGGGTTACGAGAGCCTGCTGACCATGATGCAGAAGGGCACGGACCAACAAAAGGCCATGGTGCAGGACGCGGTGAACCGCTGGTGGTGGCCGTCGCTGATGATGTTCGGCCCGGCCGACAAGGACTCGCCCAACTCCGAGCAGAGCATGCGCTGGGGCATCAAGCGCGTCACCAACGACCAGCTGCGCCAGAAGTTCGTCGACGCGACCATCCCACAGGCCGACATCCTCGGCGTGACCGTGCCCGACCCCGCGCTGAAGTGGAACGCCGAGCGTGATTCGTACGATTTCGGCGAGATCGACTGGAGCGAGTTCTGGCGCGTGGTGGGTGGCGAAGGCCCTTGCAACCGCGAGCGCCTTGCCGCCCGCAACAAGGCCTGGGACGACGGCGCCTGGGTGCGCGACGCGGCCCTGGCGCATGCGCGCAAGCAAGCCGTTAAACAAGAGGCAGCGTGATGAGCAATCCGAAGAACGACCCGACGCTGGGCCGCCCCGAGTCGGGTGGCACCCCCTCGGGGGGTGTGGCCGGCGTACCCGCCGGTCCGGGGGCAAGGGAATGGCCTTTGTGGGAAGTATTTGTCCGCAGCAAGGCGGGCCTGGACCACAAGCATTGCGGCAGCCTGCACGCGGCCGATGCGCCCATGGCCATCCAGATGGCGCGCGACGTCTACACGCGCCGGCAAGAGGGCACCAGCATCTGGGTCGTGCGCTCCGAGCAGATCGTCGCCAGCGACCCGACCGAGAAGGGCAGCCTGTTCGACCCGGCCGACGACAAGGTCTACCGCCACCCCACGTTCTATGAGCTCCCCGATGAGCTCAACCACATGTGATGGACGCCAAGACCACCTACGTCCTGCGCCTGGCGGACACCTGTCTCATCCACAGCCAGAGGCTGTCCGAATGGGCCGGCCACGCGCCGGTGCTGGAGGAAGACCTGGCGCTGCCCAATATCGCGCTGGACCTGCTGGGCCAGGCCCGTGCGCTGCTGACGCATGTCGGCAAGCTCGAAGGCGCCGGCCGTGATGAAGACCAATTGGCCTTCCTGCGCGAGGAGCGCGATTACCGCAACGTCATCCTCGTCGAGCTGCCGAATGCGGCGGCGAGCCCGAGCGATGGCGGGGGCGGGCGGGACTTCGCGCTGACCGTGCTGCGCAACACGGCCATGGCGATCTGGCTGGAGCTGCTGTACGGGCGCCTGCAGACGAGCCTGGACGCCGAACTGGCCGGCATTGCCGCCAAGTCGATCAAGGAAGTGCGTTACCACCGCCAGCACTCAGGCGACTGGGTGGTGCGCCTGGGCGACGGCACGGAGGATTCCAAGGCGCGCATGCAGGCGGCGCTGAATGTGCTGTGGCCGTACTTCAACGAACTGTTCGCCGCCGATGGTGTCGACGGCGTCGGCCCCGCATGGAACGAGCTGGAGCCTGAATGGCGCGCCCGCTGGGCCACGCTGATGGCCGAAGCCACGCTCACGCTGCCGCGCGAAAGCGCGATGCAGCCGCGTGGCATTGACGGCATCCACAGCGAACACATGGGCCACATGCTGGCGACGATGCAGCATCTGCAGCGCAGCTACCCCGGCGGAGTCTGGTGATGAATCTCACCGCCGCGCGCGCCAAACTCAACGCCGTGCCCGACCCGGAGATCCCGGCGATCAGCCTGGTGGAGCTGGGCATCGTGCGCGAGCTGCGCGAGACGGCGTCGGGCGTCGAGGTTGTGCTGACGCCGACCTACAGTGGCTGCCCGGCGACCGAGCTGATCGCCGACGACGTGCGGGCGGCGCTGGCTGAGTTTGGCGACGTGACCGTCACGATGCAGCGTGCGCCGGCGTGGAGCACCGACTGGATCACGCCCGAGGGCCGCGAGAAGCTGCAGCAATACGGCATCGTGCCGCCGCAGTGCAGTGGCGAGCAAGCCATCCGCATCGTGCCGCGCCTGCGCTGCCCGCGTTGCGACAGCGGCCGCACGGAACAACTCTCCCGCTTCGGCTCCACCGCATGCAAGTCCACGTGGCGCTGCATCGAGTGCCTCGAACCCTTCGAATACTTCAAGCCGATCTAGAACATGACGCCCCCACGTTCACTTCGTTCACTGCCCCCCGAGGGGGCGCCAGTGCCCTTCGGGCGGCCGGGCGGGCACTG
>NZ_JBFULE010000089.1:0-13010 GCF_056400485.1 Roseateles sp. P5_B10 | reverse complement strand
TCACATTGCCGAAGGCTGCCCAGGACTTGGCTTCCTGGTGCTGCACGGCATAGCCGTTTTGCGGGTCCCCCGCGGCGAAGCTGTCGAAGTTGAAGCTGTCGACCTGCAGCTTCTCGTTGAAGTAGTACAGGCCGGCGATCCACTGGAACGGCGCGCTGGTGTTGGACTGCAGGCGGAATTCCTGGGTCGTCTGGCGCAGGTAGGGGATGCCGTCGGCCGTCTGCGCGTCAAACGGGATGACGGACGGGTAGGGCGTGTTCGAGCCGGAGGGGTAGTACTTCGGGCCGTCCGGGATGCCGCAGAAGCGGCAGCCGAAGCCACCATCCACGTCGCCGCGGCTGTAGAACTTGGCGCGGTCGTGGGCGGTGATGGAGTACAGCGACACGCCGTCGAAATCCCAGCGCAGGCGAGCGCTGACCTCGCTGGACTTCAGCGTCTGCGAGTTGTAGCCGTCGGAGGGGTAGGAGCTGTCGTCGTAGCCATCGACGAGGTCATTGGTGCCGCGCTTCATGATGTTGGCGCGGAAAGTCGTGGCCGTGCCCTTGAAGTCGCGGGCCTGGACCTTGAAAAGACCCTCGAAGTTGCCGCTCTTGTAGAGGGCCTGCAGGCGCAGCGCCTTGTCGTTGTAGCCTTCAAGGTCGGACGTCGCGCTGGTCACCGGGTTGTGGACGCGGTCACTCTGGCGCTGGGCCAGGCCCGCCACGCGCAGCTGCAGGTCTTCGTTCACCGGCACGTTGACGGCCGTCTCGAGGTTGACGGCGCTCCAGCGGCCGAAGCCGATGTTGGCGTAGCCTTCCAGGCGCTTGGTGGGCCTGGCCGAATCAAACTTCATGACGCCGGCCGGCGAGTTGCGGCCGAACAGCGTGCCCTGCGGGCCGCGCAGCAGTTCCACCTGGGCCATGTCAAAGACCGGGAAGCCCTTGAGCGCGATGCTTTCCTGCACGACATCGTCGTACACCAGGCCGACCGGCTGGGAGGCGTTCATGTCGAAGTCGGTGTTGCCTAGGCCGCGCACGTAAAAGCGCGGGAAGGTGCGGCCGTAGTCGGACTCGATGTTCAGGCTCGGCACCTTGCCAGATAAGGCGCGGACGTCCTGGCCGCTGGCGTTGTAGGTGTCCAGATCCTCGGACTTGATCGCCGAGATCGACAGCGGCACTTCCTTCAGGTTCTCGGCCCGGCGGCTGCCGGTGACGATGACGGCTTCGAGCTGGCTGACGTCTTTCTTGGCTTCGGCTGTCGGCGTGGCTTGCGCCAGGGCCGCCATCGGGAAGGCCGTGCTCAGCGCCAGCGCGAGCAGGGTCGGTGAAAGGCTGTATTTGGGCATGAGAAATCCTCGGGTTGACGGGTTCGCGGGCAAGTGGGTAAAGAAATGGGCGCTCGCGGCGCCTCTGATTCCTACTGGATCGTAAAGATCACATGACGGTTCCGTGATGAAAGCGTGCCGCTGTGTTGTGCATTTGCTGCACTGCGATACTTCTCCAGGTCAAACCCTCTCCCTAATCCGATGCGCTTCATCACCGCCAACCTCAACGGCGTGCGTTCCGCCGCCAGCAAGGGCTTCTTCGACTGGCTCGACAAGCAGCAGGCCGATGCCGTCGGCGTGCAGGAGCTCAAGGCGCAGGCGGATGTCGTGGAAGCCAAGTTCCGCAGCTGCGACCTGCTCAACGGCCATTTCCATTACGCCGAGAAAAAGGGCTACTCGGGCGTGGGCCTGTACACCAAGGAAGAGCCCAGCGACCTGATCACGGGCTTGGCGATGCCCGAGTTCGACTGCGAGGGCCGCTGGGTGGAGAAGCGTTTCGACAAGCCCGGCCGCAAGCTCAGCCTCATCAGCGTCTACTTTCCCAGCGGCACCAGTGGCGAGGAGCGCCAGGCGGTCAAGTACCGCTTCCTGGCGGCGCTCTACCCTCATCTGCAGGCGTTGAAGGCCGAGCGCGAGTTCATCCTCGTCGCCGACGTCAACATCGCGCACAAGGAGATTGACCTGAAGAACTGGCGCGGCAACCAGAAGAACAGCGGCTTCCTGCCCGAGGAGCGCGCCTGGTTGACCACGCTTTTCGATGACGGGGGTGTCGTCGACGTTTTCCGTACGTTGAACGACAAGGCAGAGCAATACACCTGGTGGAGCGCCCGCGGCGCGGCGCGCGCCAACAACGTCGGGTGGCGGCTGGACTACCACCTCGCCACACCCGGCATCGCGGCGCTGGCCCGGCGGGAGGCCATCTACACCGGTCAGATGTTCAGCGACCACGCGCCGCTGACGGTGGACTACGACTTCAATCTCTGAGGCTGCAAAGGCTCAGGCGAATGCGAGCGGCGAGGCACGGCAGCTACACGGCGTAACCGGCCGCTACGGACTGGGGGAGCCTCCTACATGAGATGACGCTCGGCGCCGACGCCGGGCGCGAGGGTGCAGGCCTAGAGTGGACCTCAGCCGGTGGAAATGCCCGGCCCAGCCACCCGGCTCCAGGCCGGTTCCCGCTTTCAAAAGGAGTTCCCCCCATGTCCGCCCTCAAGACCGCCACCAGTGCACTGACCGCCGCCGTTCTCGTGACCAGCATCGGCCTGGCTTTCGCCCAGACCGAAGATCAAAAGCAGCCTACCGACCCGATGGCCGCTGCCACGGCTTCGCCCACCAGCGAACAGACCCCTGCCGACCCGAATGCGGCGCCGGCTGATCCGAATGCAGCGGCGCCTGCGGACAGCACCGCCGCCACGGCCGCCATGGCCGAGCAGCAGCCGCCCGCCGACGACCCGGCCAAGGTGACGCCGCCGGTCGACAGCACCGCCGCGACGCCGACCACCACGACGACTGACACGACGACCACGACCACGACGACCACGCCGAGCCCGTCGTACGACCAGCCGGCTGCGCCCGCCCCCCGCGCCGACCGTCACTGATCGTCGTCGGCTGAGCGCTGCCTCCGTCACAAACCATGCGTTTCGGAGAACGCGCTGATCTCGCCGCCGCAGCCCGGCGGCGTGACATCCTCATCGGCCTCGGCCAGGGTGGCGTCATCGCTGCCCTGGCACTGGCCGTTTTCTTCACCTTCTTTAGCGGCAGCTTCAAGCGCAAGCCCGCCGTGGCGTCCGCCCATCGCCCGGTGGCTGTCGCCAAGGCGCCCGCCCCAACCCAGCCGCCCGCGGTCATCGACCGCCAGCTTGACTTCGGCAAGGTCCGTGCGCCGCTGGACGTGACCCGCGTGGCCGCCTGGGCCGTGCGCGAGGCCGACAACGGCAGCAGCGCCTTCGCCATCATCGACAAGCGCCGCGCCCAGGTGTATGTCTTCAGCCCCGGCGGCCGCCTGCTCGGCACCAGCCCAGTGCTGCTCGGCTATGCCTCCGGCGACCTCACGGTGGCTGGCATCGGCAGCAAGAGCATCGAGCAGATCAAGCCGCAGGAGCGCACGACGCCGGCCGGCCGCTTCGTGTCGGCCCCTGGCCGCAACGCCGACGGCAAGGAGGTCGTCTGGGTGGACTACGACGCCGCCGTGTCCATGCACCGCGTGATCAACTCCAACCCCAAGGAGCGCCGCCTGGAGCGCCTGGCCACCAAGACGGCGGCCGACAACCGCATCAGCTGGGGCTGCATCAACGTTCCCGTCGATTTCTTCGAGCGCACCGTCCTGCCCAACCTGGGCCAGAGCCGTGCCGTTGTCTACGTGCTGCCGGAAAAGAAATCCCTGATGGCCTTCTTCCCAGGCGCTGCACCGCCCCAGGTGCTGGCCCAGGCCGGGTCAAGACGAGGTAACAACGCCAAACCGTGAAGTCCTTGTCTGTTGGTTACAAGACTGCTTTCCTAGACTGCCCGCCAAGGCAGGCGCGATGGTTGCGCCGCCCGGTACAAGGGGCGTCGAGTGGGCAGCAGTTGGGCAGATCAGGCCAGGGCGGTCATGTGTGGCATCGCCACGGTGTGGAGCCTTTTTGCGACGGCTTCGGCTGGTGCGCAGGTCATCTCAAGGCCGGTGGCCAGTGACGCCCGGGACGGCCGCCCTTTTGCCATCGTTGACAAGCGCCAGGCGACGCTGTCGATCTATGCCGCGGACGGTAGTCTCGTCGGCCGCGCCCCCGTGTTGCTGGGCCTGACGCCCGGTGACCAGGAGCCGCAGAGCTCGCGCGGCAAGCAGCCGGCGGCGCTCAAGGTCAACGAACGCGTGACACCGGCCGGCCGCTTTGAAGCCCAGCCGGGCGTCAACCTGAACGGCGAGCGCATTGTCTGGTTCGACTACGAAGCCAACCTTGCCATCCACCGGCTGCGTCCCGCGCCGGCCAGCCAGCGCCGCCCAGAGCGCCTGGCCTCGGCCAGGCTGGAAGACCGTCGCATCACGCTGGGCTGCGTCGTCGTCGAACCGGCCTTCTTCGACGAGGTCGTGCTGCCCACACTGGGCGCTGGCAAGAGCCTGGTCTACATCCTGCCGGAGCGTGAGCCCGTTCTCGCCGCCGCCGCGGGCGCACCGCACGCCGCTGCGCCCTGAGTTCCTCGGCATACCGCGGGCYTGAACCGACCCAGGGCAATCCCTGGGCCGCCCGTCCGCGGAAAACGCCCTGCTGGCGGGACAATTCCAGGCTTCCGCACGGGCTACCCGCCCGCCTCCTCGCGGTTTCACCTGGAACGACTGACGTGACTACCACCACCCCCGTGGCCAACCCGGCCACGGCCGGCCGAGCGGCGCCTACCCCGGCGACCATCCTCGGCCAGCCCAATCAGCTCTTCGTGCTGTTCTTTACCGAGATGTGGGAGCGCTTCTCCTACTACGGCATGCGCGGCCTGCTGGTGCTCTTCCTCGTGACCGAGGTCGCCAAGGGCGGCTGGGGCTGGAGCCGTGCCGAGGCAACGTCGCTGTATGGCTGGTACACGGGCATGGCCTATCTGCTGCCGGTGCTGGGCGGCTACCTGGCGGACCGCTACCTCGGCACGCGCCGCGCCGTCTTGTTCGGCGGCTTCGTCATCGCGGCCGGCCACATCTCGATGTTCCTGAACACGGTGCCGAGCTTCTACATCGGCCTCGGCCTCGTCGTGCTGGGCACGGGCCTGTTCAAGCCCAATGTGTCGGCCATCGTCGGCCAGCTCTACGGCCCCAAGGAAGACAACGCCCGCGACGGCGGCTACACGCTGTTCTACATGGGCGTGAATGCCGGCGCCTTCTTCGGCATCCTGCTGTGCGGCTACATCGGCGAGAAGGTGTCCTGGCACCTGGGCTTCGGCCTCGCGGGCCTGTTCATGATCCTGGGTGCGCTGCAGTTCTATTTCAGCCAGCACATCTTCGGCGACATCGGCGCGCCCCCGAAGGTCGAGGATCGCGCCAAGGCCGCTGCTGCGGCTGCGGCTGACGAAGCGCCGGCCCATGTCGTGGCCGACCGGCTGAAAGCCATCTTCGTCTTCTCCTTCTTCACGATCTTCTTCTGGTTCGCCTTCGAGCAGGCCGGCGGGTCCATGACCATCTTTGCGGCCGACTACACCGACCGTGCGCTGGTGGGCACCAGCGGCTTCATCTTCAAGGTCGTCAACTCGCTGATGACGGTGCTGCCGGCCGTGATCCTGACCTGGCTGCTGTGGAAGCTCAACCGCAGCACCGGCAGCCGCTACCTGCTGGCCAACGGCATGCTGGGCCTGGCCTTCGCCGTCATCTGGGGCCTGGTGATCTGGATGCTGGCGCGCGAGTTCGCGCTGGAGCAGTCCGAGGTGCCGGCCAGCTGGTTCGGCGTGCTGAACTCCTTCTTCCTCGTCATCCTGGCACCGATGTTCTCCAAGATGTGGGAGAGGCATTGGAACCCGGCCGGTCCGGTCAAGTTCGGCGTCGGCCTCGTGCTGCTCGGCCTGGGTTTTGCGGCCCTGTCCTATGGCTCGGCCGGCATCCCTCAGGGTGCCAAGACGGCCCAGGTCAGCATGCTCTATCTGAGCCTGGCCTATCTGCTGCACACCATGGGCGAGCTCTGCCTGTCGCCCGTGGGCCTGTCCTATATCTCCAAGCTGGCGCCCGCACGCCTGCTGGGGCTGATGTTCGGCGTCTGGTTCCTGAACACGGCCATCGCCAACAAGCTGGCCGGCGTGACGGGCTCCTACATCGATGACATCTCCAACCACTACTCGATGTCTATCTTCTTCCTGATCTTCACGGCCATCCCCATCGGCGCTGGCGTCATCCTGATGCTGCTGACGCCCTGGATGAAGAAGAAGATGCACGGCGTCCACTAATAAATCATCTGCACGGGGTCATGAAACCCGTGCGTTACGTCAGAAAGCCGCCGGGTCCGCGCGCCCGGCGGCTTTTGACGGCTGTTTGCGCGCGAACCGCTGGGGCGCAAGGGCTCGGAGCCTGCCGACGGCTGGCCGCCACGGAGCCAGCGCGCAAACAACCTGCTGTTCACAGTTCCGCACTGTTGACAAGGAATGTCAGCAGCCTGAATGGGCTTTAGGTTTTGGGGTAACGGCGTCGGGTCGATGTGCTTACAGTCGCCCGCTTGCATTCGGAGCCCCCCATGTCCAAGAAGAATCTGGCGCTGACCCTGTCTCCCGTCCTCATCGCCCTGCTCGCCGCCTGTGGTCAGAAGCAGGAGGGCGGCGGCGGCCCGGGGGCTCATGGCGGCCCGCCGCCCGTGTCGGTGGCACCTGCCACCCAGCGCGAAGTGCAGGAGTTCGACGAGTTCACCGCCCGCCTGGAAGCGCCGGATACCGTCGACGTGCGCTCCCGCGTCGCTGGCACCGTCGACGCGGTGCGCTTCAAGGAAGGCCAGCTCGTCAAGAAGGGCGACCCGCTGTTCACCATCGACGCCCGCGCCTTCAAGGCCGACGTGGCGCGGGTGGAGGCGCAGATCGCTGCAGCCCGGACCCAGGCCGAGCTCGCCAAGACCGATCTGGCCCGCTCCGAGAAGCTGATCAGCATCAACGCCGTCAGCCAGCAGGAGATCGACCAGCTGCGCTCGGCGTTGCGCTCGGCCGAGGCCAACCAGAAGGCGGCCGAGGCGGCCCTGGTGCAGTCCAAGCTCAATGTCGAGTACGCCAGCGTGACGGCGCCGGTCAGCGGCCGCACCTCGCGCGCCAACGTGACGCCGGGCAACCTCGTCGGCGTGGGCGACCCGRTGCTGACGACCGTCGTCTCCAGCGACAAGGTCTACGCCTACTTCGACGCCAGCGAGGCAACCTACCTGAAGTACATGCGCGCCGCCCGCGACGGCAGCCGCACCTCATCGCGCGACGTCGCCAACCCGGTGCAGATGGGCCTGTCCAACGAGCAGGGCTATCCGCACGCCGGCAAGATGGACTTCGTCGACAACCGCCTGAACCCGGCCACCGCCTCCATCCGCGGCCGCGCGGTGTTCGACAACAAGCAGGGCCTGTTCACGCCGGGCCTGTTCGCCCGCATCAAGCTGGTCGGCAGCGGCAACTACAACGCCGTCGTCGTGCCCGACCGCGCGATCACGACCGACCAGACGCGCAAGATCGTCCTCATCGTCGGCCCCAACAACATCGTGCAACCCCGCCCCGTCACGCCGGGCGCGCTGATCGACGGCATGCGCGTCGTCGATGGCGTCAAGGCCGGCGAGATGGTCATCGTCGACGGCCTGCTGCGTGCCTTCCCCGGCGCGCCGGTCACGCCGCAGGTGCTGAAGGTCGACGACAAGGGCATGCCCATCCCCGCCGCGCCGCCGGGCGCACCGGGCGCTGCCCCGGCTCCCGCCTCCGCTCCGGCCTCCGCCGCCTCGAAGTAAACAAAGGCGGCCCCTGCCATGGACATCTCACGCTTCTTCATCGACCGGCCGCGTTTCGCGACCGTCCTGTCCCTCTTCATCTTCCTGATCGGCGCGCTGGCCATCCCGCTGCTGCCGATCTCCGAGTACCCCGAGGTCGCGCCGCCCCAGGTTGTCGTGCGTGCCCAGTACCCCGGCGCCAACCCGCGCGTCATCGCCGAGACGGTGGCCACGCCGCTCGAGGAGCAGATCAACGGCCTCGAGAACGTTCTCTACTTCGACAGCCAGGCCACCGGCGACGGCGGCATGACGCTGACTGTCACCTTCAAGATCGGCACCCACCCGGAAGCCGCCGAGACCGCGGTGCAGAACCGCATCAACCGCGCCCTGCCGCGCCTGCCCGACATCGTGCGCCAGATCGGCGTTACGACCGAGAAGGCCGCGTCCAACCTGACCATGGTGGTCCACCTGGTCAGCCCGGACAACTCGCGCGACGCCCTCTACCTGCGCAACTACGGCACGCTCAATGTGCGCGACGACCTGTTGCGCGTGCCCGGCATGGGCTCGGTGCTGAGCTTCGGCGCCGGCGACTACGCCATGCGCATCTGGCTGGACCCGCAAAAGCTCGCCGCCCGCAACATGACGGCCAGTGATGTCGTCGGCGCCATCCGCGAGCAGAACACGCAGGTGGCGGCCGGTGTGGTCGGCGCCTCGCCGTCGCCCAAGGGCACGGACTTCCAGCTCGCCATCAACGCGCAGGGCCGCCTCGTCAGCGAGGAAGAGTTCGGCGACGTCGTCGTGCGCAGCGAGCCCAAGACCGGTGCCCTGGTGCGCGTGAAGGACGTCGGCCGCGTCGAGATCAGCGCCAACACCTATGCGCTGCGCAGCCTGCTGAACAACAAGGAAGCCGCGGCCATCGCCATCTTCCAGGCGCCGGGCTCCAACGCGCTGGCCATCTCGGACAACGTGCGCAAGACCATGGAGAGGCTCAAGCCCAGCTTCCCCAAGGGTGTGGACTACGCCATCGTCTATGACCCGACACGCTTCGTGCAGACCAGCATCGAAAAGGTCGTGCACACGCTGTTCGAGGCCGTCGGCCTGGTCGTGCTGGTCGTCATCATCTTCCTGCAGACCTGGCGCGCCTCCATCATCCCGCTGGTGGCCGTGCCGGTGTCCATCATCGGCACCTTCGCCGTGCTGCTGTTGCTCGGGTTCTCCATCAACACGCTGACGCTGTTCGGCCTCGTGCTGGCCATCGGCATCGTCGTGGACGATGCCATCGTCGTGGTCGAGAACGTCGAGCGCAACATCCAGGACGGCCTGACGCCGCATGCGGCCACCGTCAAGGCCATGCAGGAGGTCTCGGGCCCCATCATCGCCATCGCCCTGGTGCTGTGCGCGGTGTTCATCCCGCTGACCCTGGTGCCGGGCCTGTCGGGCCAGTTCTACAAGCAGTTCGCCGTCACCATCGCCATCTCGACGGTGATCTCGGCCTTCAACTCGCTGACCTTGTCGCCGGCGCTGGCCGCCATCCTGCTGCGCCCGCATGACGCGCCCAAGGACGCGCTGATGCGCGGCATGGACAAGGTGTTCGGCCGCTTCTTCAACTGGTTCAACCGCTTCTTCCACCGCCGCTCGGAAGACTACGGCCGCGGCGTCACCGGCATCCTGAAGCGCAAGTCGCTCGCGCTGGTCGTCTATGCGCTGTTGCTCGGCGCCACGGCCCTGCTGCTGGCGCGCATCCCCAGCGGCTTCGTGCCCGCGCCGGACAAGCAGTACCTGATCGGCATTGCCCAACTGCCGGCCGGTGCCAGCCTGGACCGCACCGAGGAAGTCATCCGCCGCATGAGCGAGATCGCGCTGAAGGTGCCCGGCATCAAGGACTCGGTGGCCTTCCCCGGCCTGTCCAGCGCCGGTTTCTCGGCCGCGCCCAACGAGGGCATCGTCTTTTTCGGCCTGGAGAGCTTTGACGAGCGCACCTCGCGCGAGAAGAGCAAGGAGGCCATCCTCGGCCAGGTCAACGGCGCCATCCAGCAGATCCAGGGCGCGCGCATGTTCGTCGTGCCGCCGCCCCCGGTCGACGGGCTGGGCATTGCCGGCGGCTTCAAGGTGCAGGTGCAGGACCGCAGCAGCCAGGGCGAACAGGCCCTGTATGGCGCCGTCTGGGGCACGCTGGGCCAGATCTACGGCAACCAGAACACCTCCATCGGCCAGCCGTATTCCAACTACGACATCAACGTGCCGCAGCTGTTCGCCAACGTCGACCGCGTCAAGGCCAAGCAGATGGGCGTGCCGCTCGCGTCCATCTACGACACGCTGCAGATCAACCTCGGCTCGCTGTACGTCAACGACTTCACCAAGTTCGGCAAGACCTACCAGGTCATCGTGCAGGCCGACGCGCCCTTTCGCGCCAAGGCCGAGGACGTCGTTCAGCTCAAGACCCGCAACGGTGTCGGCGACATGGTGCCGCTGGGTTCGCTGATGAGCGTCGAGCCGACCTTCGGCCCGACGCGCGTGACGCGCTACAACGGCTTCCCGTCGGCCGACGTCAACGGGGCGCCCAAGCCGGGCTTCTCCAGCGGCCAGGCCGAAGCCGAGATCGAGACCCTGCTGAAGAACCTGCCGCGCGGCTTCGGCTATGAGTTCACCGAGCTCAGCTACCAGGACCGCCTGACCCGCAGCGTCAACGTGCCGGTGCTCAACGTGCAGATCCCGACGCTCGCCGCGGTGCTGCTGTTCTCGGTGCTGCTCGTCATCCTGGTGCTGGCTGCCCAGTACGAGAGCTGGAGCCTGCCGCTGGCCATCATCCTGATCGTGCCGATGTGCATCCTGTCGGCGCTGTTCGGCGTCTGGTTGTCGCACTTCCCGCCGTTCGGGCAGGCGGGGGACCTGAACATCTTCACGCAAGTGGCGCTCGTCGTGCTGGTCGGCCTGGCGTGCAAGAACGCGATCCTGATCGTCGAGTTCGCCAAGGAGCTGGAGGAGCAGGGCAAGACCATCCGCGAGGCCGTCATCGAGGCCTGCCGACTGCGGCTGCGCCCCATCCTGATGACGTCCATCGCCTTTTGCGCCGGCGTCATCCCGCTGATCCTGGGCAGCGGCGCGGGCAGCGAGATGCGCCGTGCCATGGGCATTGCCGTGTTCGCCGGCATGCTGGGCGTGACGCTGTTCGGCATCTTCCTGACGCCGGTCTTCTACAGCCTGCTGCGCGCCAGCACCCAGAAGCGTCGCGCCCGCGCCGCCACGGTGCGTGCCCAGATCGACGCTTCCGCGCATGCCTTCCATCCCGGCATCGACGATGCTGCACCCAAGAAGGAGGGCCACTGAAATGCTCGCCCGCCTGACCCCTCTCGCCGCTGCTTCCGCCGCCGTCCTGCTGGCCGGATGCGCCGCGCCCGGCCTCTCCTCCGGACCGCAGAACCTGGCGCCCGCGAGCTTCGCTCAGTTGCCTGCCATCGAGGCCGGGGCCAATCCTGGCGCCGCGACCATGACCGCCGCCTTCGTCGACAGCGCCCAGCTGCAGCGCGTCGTCGACGAGGTGCTGGCCAACAACCGGGACCTGCGTGCCGCCGCCGCGCGGCTGAAGCAGGCCGAGGCTTTTGCGACGGCCGCCGGTGCCCAGCGCTTCCCGACCGTGGGCCTGGGTGCCAGCGCCAGCCGCCAGCGCGCGCCCAACGAGCAGGGCGTGTTCAACAACTTCACCAGTTACGGCGTCAATGCGACGGCGGGCTGGGAGGTGGACCTGTGGGGCCGCGCCGCATCCAACGCCCGGGCCGCCAGCTATGACGCCGAAGGCGCAGCGCTCGATCGTGACGCCGCCCAGCTCAGCCTGGCCGGTACGGCGCTGAACCTGCAGACCCAGCTCATCGGCCTCGGCCACCGCCTGAATCTGGCCAAGGAGACCCTGGTCGTGCAGAACCAGCTGCTCGATCTGGTGAAGGCCCGCGTCGGCGCCGGCCGCGGCACCGCGCTGGACCAGGCCCGCGCTGAAGCCTTGGTGGCGCAGACCTCGGCCAGCGTCCCGGCGCTGCGCAACGCGGCCTGCCTCACGCGGCTGCAGCTCGACGTGCTGCGCGGCCAGCCGCCAGCCGACTGCGACAAGGCCGACAGCGACCCCTTGCCCGCCATGCCCGAGCCCCGCCTCATCAGCTTGGGGCAGCTGCCTGACCCCGCCGGCCTGTTGGCCCAACGCCCGGACGTGAAGGCCGCCGCCGTGCGCGCCCAGGCTGCCGCATCACGCGCTCATGTCGCCTGGGCCGCGCGCTGGCCCAGCCTGGGCCTGACCGGCCAGATCGGCTGGAGCGCCGGCAGCGCCGGTGACCTGTTCAAGAGCGGCACGCAGATCCACAGCCTTGCCGCGGCGCTGAACTGGAACTTCCTCGACTTCGGCGCTCGCAAGGCGGAAGAGAGTGCGGCTCGCGCTGGCTATGAAGCTGCTGTCGCGGGTGCCGAGCAGGCCCAACTGACGGCCCTGCAGGACGCCCAGGGCAGCCTGTCGACGCTGCGCGAAACGGAGTTGCAAGCCACCGCCCAGGCCACCGCCGCCGACGCGACGCGGCGTGCCCGCGAGCTGGCCTTGAAGCGCTACGAGGCCGGCGTGACCGACTTCTACGCGCTGCTCAGCGTCGAGCAGGAGCGCCTGGCGGCGGCAGATGCGCTGATCCAGGTACAGACCCAGCGCGCCGCCGCTCTATTGGGCGTGCACAAGGCCTTCGCGGCCCGCTTGACGGTGGCGCAGTGATCCGGGGCCGGCATCGCCGGCCCCACTTCCGTCAAGCCGCGACTGCCGCCGGCCCCGCCGAGTTCTTGCGCCAGCGCCACCACAACAGGCCCAGGCCGGCGAGGAACATGACTGCGCCGATCCAGCGGGTTTCGCTGGTGTTGTCCTGCATGTCGGCCAAGCGCACGACGCTGGGTTCATTGGGCAGGTAGCGCACCTTGACCATGGGGTCGGCCTTGCCGTCCTTCATGGCCTGGCCCTGTTGTTGAGGCAGGCCGATCTCGGCGTTGACCAGGTTGCCGGCCTCCGTCTTGAAGACGATGTGGCCGCGGAAACCGCTCTCCGAGCCGCTGCGCTTCTTGCGCCACTCGATGCTTTCCACGGTGGCGGTGGTCTCGCGGCCATTGGCCTGCAGGCGCTTGATGTCGCGCGAGTCGTTTGCGCCGCTGAACATCACGTAGGGGCCACCGATCAGCAATGCCAGCACCATGACCCAGGATCTGAGACTTTCGAACATCACACACTCCCTTGGCGCCCTCGGGCGGCCCGGGCGCGGTTCTTTTTTAAGCGAGGCAGCCGCCCCTGYGGCCGCTATTGTTTC
>NZ_JBFULE010000088.1:0-13050 GCF_056400485.1 Roseateles sp. P5_B10 | reverse complement strand
GAACAGAGGCATCTGCAAAGCCTTGTTCATCGGATCAGCCGGATGAAGATTTTTTGGCCCGCTCGGGCCTGCCTTTTCGTTGGATCGGTCGTCTGAGGCCTGCCTAAAGTCCGCTCCATCCCGGCCGAACCCGCACGCCGGACTGGAGCCTGCGATGCCCGCCTTGTCCGCCTCGACCCGTCAAAAAGCTGTTCACCTTCCCACCGCCGCTGCGCCGTTGGAGGAACCCCTGATGCTGCTGGCCCGCGCCCGCAATGCTGCCTTTGCCGAGGCCGCCCGGGGCAACCTGGGCCAGGGCCTGGGCATCCTGCAGGACGCCCTGGCTGACGAGCCCATGAGCCACGAGCTGCTGGCCGACATGGGTGCGCTGCTGCTCGTGGCCGGCCGCCACGACCAGGCCGCTGCCAGCGCCGAGCGCGCGCTGAAGATCCAGCCCGATCACGGCCCCAGCCTCTACACCCTGGGCTTTGCGCTGTCCGGCCGCGGTGAGAAGAAGCGGGCCATCGAGGTGCTGACTGCGCTGCAGTCCGGCCCCGGCGCTGACAGCCTGCGCGCCGAGTCGCCAGAACTGATGCCGGTCGCCATGATGGAATTGCACCGCTTGCAGCGCGACTGACGCGACAAATTTCACACCTTCAAGGCCCCGGCCAGCGCGAGCTGCCGGGGCCTTGGTTTTTGGGCGCCGGCAAGCCCGACGCGGCTGTAGGAATTTGGCTGACAAGGGCTTCCAGAAAAGGTGACGTGGCGCACCGACGCAGCCTGATATCGCGAAAGAAGAGGGGTCAACACAATCCGTTTCACTGATCCGCAACACCCCATCACCTCTGACGGAAGCCGCCATGAACACCGACCAAATGCTCGCCGAGATCCGTGAAGCCAACCTGTCCTACCTGATGCTGGCCCAGAGCCTGATCCGCGCCGACCGCGAACAGGCCCTGTACCGCCTGGGCATCAGCGAGGACACGGCCACGCTGATTGGCACGCTGAGCCCGGCGCAGATCATGAAGATCGCTTCCGGCAACACGCTGCTGTGCGCCTTCCGCATGAGTGACGACCTGGTGTGGGGCCTGCTGACCAACCACAGCAAGCCCGGTGCGAACGAGAGCGTCAGCCGCCTGCACGCCTCCATCCTGATCGCCGGCCGCCACGAGCACGCCTGATCTAGAACCGCCCTTACTGATTCCGGAGCCACACCATGCGCGTCAAAAGCATCCTCACCGAAGCCAAGCAGATCGACCGTGCCGTTCAGCTGATCCATCTCGGTGCCCGCCTGCAGGTGCTGGAGTCGGAAACCGATCTGTCCTACGAGCGTCTGCTGCGCCTCTATAAGGAAGTGAGCGGCAAGTCGCCGTCCAAGGGCCAGTTGCCCTTCTCGACCGACTGGTTCATGACCTGGCAGCCCAACATCCACGCCAGCCTCTTCCTGAACATCCACGAGTACCTGAACAAGGCCGCGGAGATGGACGAGATCGACACCGTCATCAAGGCCTACCAGCTCTACCAGGAGCAGACGACGGCCCAGGGCCTGGAAGCCATGCTGTCGGTCACGCGCGCCTGGCGCCTGGTCAAGTTCGTCGACAACGGCATGCTGACCCTGACCAAGTGCGCCAAGTGCAATGGCCAGTTCGTCACCCACCCGCACGAGATCGCCCGCCATTTCGTCTGCGGCCTGTGCAACCCGCCCGCACGCGCTGGCAAGGGCCGCGCGCAGGGCTCCATCCAGATGCACTAACTCACACTCCGCTACCCTCTCGGGTATGTGGATTGCTCGCTGGCCGCTGCCCGCTCTGCTGAGCTGGCTGGCGGCCTGGTTCATTTATGCGGCCGCGCTTTTTGCCGGCCTGTCACCCGGCCCGGCCTTGGCGCTGGGTGCAGCCGTCGCCGCAGCCTTGGGTTGGCTGAATGGCGAGCGCTGGCGCCGCCTGATCGTCGCCCTGGGCTTCCCGGTGTCCGTGCTGGCCCTGGGCTGGCAGGGTGAGGCTTCGGGCTTGCTGTGGCTGGTGCCATTGGCGCTGCTGTGGTGGCTCTACCCGCGCCGGACCTGGAGCGAGGCTCCCCTGTTCCCGACCCCCCGCGGCGCGCTGGCCCGTTTGCCGGCACTGGCGCCCCTGCCGCCGGGTGCGCGCGTGCTGGACGCCGGCTGCGGTGTCGGCGATGGCCTGCGTGAATTGCTGCACGTCTACCCACAAGCCCGCGTCGAGGGCGTCGAATGGAGCCGGCCCCTGGCTTTGCTGGCGCGCTGGCGCGTGCGCGGCGCCATGGTGCGCCAGGGCGACCTGTGGGCCGACGACTGGGCGCCGTTCGCCCTGGTCTATGTCTTCCAGCGGCCCGAGTCCATGCCTCGTGTCTGGGCGAAGGCCTGCGCCGAGCAGGCGCCGGGATCCTGGCTGGTCAGCCTGGACTTTGCCGTGCCCGATGTGGTGCCCGTGGCCAGCTGGCAGCTGCCGGGTGGGCAACCCGTATGGTTGTATGCAACTGTAGGGAAAGCCGTCTCAAAGGGGCCCAATTGAAAGTACTGCCGCAACTGACGCGCGGCATACTTGCTCAAGCCCCCCGGCTCCGGGCCGATATGGCCTGAACACCCCAAACTCAACCGCGCATGTTCGTCATCATCGGCTGGGCCATTTCCATGGTCTGCATCTTCGGCGTGTTCATCGCTCACGGCGGGAACATCGGCGTCATCCTGCACGCCTTGCCCTTCGAGATGATCACCATCTTCGGCGCGGCCATCGGCGCCTTCCTGGCCAACAACCAGATGAAGGTCRTCAAGGCGACGGCCGCCGGCTTGGGGCTTTGCTTCAAGGGCAGCAAATACAGCAAGGCCCGCTACATGGAGCTGCTGGCGCYGATGTACGACATCCTGCAGAAGGCGCGCAAGGAAGGCCTGATGTCCATTGAAAAGGACGTCGAGGACCCGCACAACAGCCCGCTGTTCCAGAAGTACGCGACGGTGGGCAACGACCACCATGTCACCGAATTCATCACCGACTACCTGCGCATGATGGTGTCAGGCAACCTGAACGCCCACGAGATCGAGTCGCTGATGGACAGCGAGATCGAGACCCACCACCAGGAGGAGCACGCCGCCGTGGCCGCGCTGCAGCGCCTGGCGGGCGGCCTGCCGGCCTTTGGCATCGTGGCCGCCGTGCTGGGCGTCGTGAACACCATGGGCTCGGTCGGACAGCCGCCGGCGGTGCTGGGCGGCATGATCGGCTCGGCGCTGGTCGGTACCTTCCTGGGCATCCTGCTGGCCTACGGCTTCGCCGAGCCGCTGGCCGGCYTGCTGGAGCAGAAGGTCGAGGACGGCGGCAAGGAATTCCAGTGCATCAAGACGACGCTGCTGGCCAGCATGCAGGGCTATGCCCCGCAGGTGGCCATCGAATTCGGCCGCAAAGTGCTGTTCTCGGGTGACCGGCCGTCGTTCACGGAACTCGAAGGCCACGTCAAGAAGAAATGACCCCCCCCCGAAGCGCCTTCGGCGCTCCCCCCCAGGGGGGCGCACCCAGTGGCCTGGCAAAGCCAGTTCCACGGCTGCCGCTTGAGGGCGGCGGCGCTTCGCGCGCCGGAAACACGGAGACCGTCTGATGGCTGGCGACGCGAAAAAACTCCAGCCCATCATCATCAAGAAGGTGAAGAAGGGCGGCCATGCGGTGCATGGCGGTGCGTGGAAGATCGCGTATGCGGACTTCGTCACGGCCATGATGGCGTTCTTCCTGCTGATGTGGCTGCTCGGTTCCACGACCGAGGGCGACAAGAAGGGCATTGCCGACTTCTTCCAGTCGCCCCTGAAGGTGGCGATGCTGGGCGGCTCGGGCTCGGGGGACTCCTCCAGCGTCATCCGCGGCGGCGGCAAGGACCTCACGCGCGAGACCGGCCAGGTCAAGGAAGGCGAGAGCGCCGCCAAGCGCGCCAGCTACACCTTGCGTGCGCTGAAGGAAGAACAGCGCAAGGCCGAGAAGGCGCGGCTGGAGCAGCTCAAGACCAAGGTCGAGGAAGTGCTGGCCGAGAACCCCAAGCTCGCCGCTTTAGGCGGTCAGATCCGCCTGGACATGACCAAGGAAGGCCTGCGCATCCAGATCGTCGACGAGGGCAACCGGCCGATGTTCGACAGTGGCAGTGCCGTCGTGAAGCCCTATATGCGTGAACTGCTGCGCGAGCTCGGCAGCGTGCTGACCGAGGTGCCCAACCGCCTGACGGTGGAGGGGCATACCGACGCCCAGGCCTTCCCCGGCGGCGACAAGGGCTACAGCAACTGGGAGTTGTCGGCCGACCGCGCCAATGCCTCGCGCCGTGAGCTCGTCGCGGGCGGGCTGTCGGAGGCGCGCATGCTGCGCGTGCAAGGCCTGGCCGCCAGCAAGCTGCTCGACGCCAAGGACCCCAACGGCGCGCTGAACCGGCGCATCAGCATCATCGTCATGAACCGCGACGCCGAGGACGCCGTGCTGAAGAACGTGCCCGACGAGCCCGAAGCCGACGCAGCGCCTGCGCAGACCGGGTCCACGCAAGTGCCGCAGAACGGAAAAATGCCGCAAACTCAATCGTCGGCGCCGGCTCGCTAGAAACTAGACTGCGTGCTGACCCTGAAATACCGCCTGCACCCGAGAGAGKATCGCCATGAGCACTGATATGAAATTCCTGGTCGTCGACGACTTCTCCACCATGCGCCGCATCGTGCGCGGCCTGCTCAAGGAGATTGGCTACAACAACTGCGAAGAGGCCGAGGACGGCGTCGAGGCGTTGAACATGCTCAAGGGCGCCAAGTTTGATTTCGTCGTCAGCGACATCAACATGCCCAACATGACGGGCTTCGAGTTGCTGAAGGCCATCAAGGAAGACCCCAACCTCAAGCACCTGCCCGTGCTGATGGTCACCGCCGAGGCGCGCAAGGAAGACATCGTGCTGGCCGCCCAGTCGGGTGCTGCGGGCTACATCGTCAAGCCTTTCACCAAGGCGACGCTGGAAGAAAAAGTCCTCAAGATCATGCAGAAGCTGGCCGCCGCGGCCTGACAACACCAAAAGGGGACTGTCATGTCGATGGATCAACTGGAGCAGTTGGGCAAGGCCCAAGAGCCGCTGCTCGTCTCGCCCGAAGTCTTTCAGCAACTTGGCACCATCACGCGCACGCTGCACGACACCATGCAGCGCCTGGGCGTCATGCCCAAGCTGCAGGTGGCCACCGACGGCCTGCCCGATGCGCGCAGCCGCCTGAGCTACATCGCGGAGAAGACCGCCGCCGCCGCCGAAAAGGTGCTGAACTCCGTCGACCAGGCCAAGGGCGAGCACGCCGGCATCAGCCGGGCGACCAAGGAATTGGCTGCTGCCATCGTTGCCGATCCGGTGCGCGCCGTTGCCAGTGGTGCCGTGATGAACTTCGTCAAGGATGTCGAGAACCGCACCGCGAGCATTGACGGTCATCTGACGGACATCATGCTGGCCCAGGACTTCCATGACCTGACCGGCCAGGTGGTGGCCAAGGTCGTGAAGCTGGCCAACGACCTGGAAGACAGCCTCGTCAAGCTGCTGGTGCAGGTCGTGCCGCCCGAGCAGCGCGAGAAGGTCGACCCGACCATCCTGCAGGGCCCGGTCGTCAACGCCGAGGGTCGTACCGACGTCGTCACGAACCAGGGCGAGGTCGACGATCTGCTGGCCAGTCTCGGCTTCTGAAGCGCTTCGCGCGCCCCGCATCAAGCCCGCCATTCGGCGGGCTTTTTCTTGTCCCGAAATGGGTGATGCCGCTCGCTGGGTGGGCGGCAGGCTTCTGCTACAAACGCCGCCGCGCCCGCAGACGGGCGGGCATCAACAACATCAGGGAAGTCAAATGATCCGAATCAAACAGGGGGCTGTCGCCCTGGCGGCCGCCGTGCTGGCCGTCGCATCACCGCTGGCCCAGGCTCAATCCAGTGCGCCGGACTCGCGCATCGGTTGGTACGGCGACGTTGCCGTCGGTGGCACCCACTATGAGTCCGAACCCGGCTTCATCCTCTGCCGCTGCCGCAAAGGCAGTGCCACCTCCATCAAGGTCGGCGCCGGCTACCGCTTCGGCGTCTCCGCCGTCGAGGCTTGGTACGTGGACTTCGGCAAGGCAAATTTCGGCGCCGACTTCTACGGCCCGGCCACCTCGGCACATTTCCGTGCTGCTGTACTGGGCGGCGCCTGGGCCGTGCKGTGGGGGCAGCATGTCGAGGCCACCTGGCGCGCCGGCGCCGCCTTCGTCAATGCTTCTGCCGGCGGCAGCACCAAGCATGACGTGCGGCCCACGCTGGGCTTTTCCATCGGCTGGCGCACCACCGAAACCGCGACGCTGGAATTGAGCTGGGACTATCTTCGCGCCAGCGATGCCAGTGGCGCCCGTACCGACGCCGTGCCCATCACGCTGGGGTTCCGCCAGCGCTTCTGAACGCGCCGGGGCCGCCCGGCTTTTCTCTTTGGCGCCTCAGTCGGCCTGCGTTTCGGGCGGCAGCTCGCGGATGGCCTGATTGAGCTTGTCCAGCGTCTGTGGTTTGACCTGCAGGGAGCAGGCCAGGTAGCGAAGTTCCCCGCGCGGCATGTCGGCGAACTCGACGCGCACCAGAGGCAGGGGAGCGAATTCGGGGTCCTTGCGCAGCCAGTTCAGGTCTTCCTCGTCGATCAGCATGTAGTCGGCGCGGCGGACTCCCACCATGCGCGCCAGCTGCAGTGGCGCCAGCTGGGCGCGCAAGGGCGGCTTGGCCGCCGTGGCGAGGAACTGGTCCAGCTGCGGGCCGTAAGACACACCATCCAGAACGCCGGGTTGCAGCGAAGCATCGGCAAAAAGCTGGGCGACGCGCGGGATGGCGCGGATCTGTGCCGCGACGCTGGCATGGGCCAGCACGACATGCGGCCGGTCGCGGTGGATGGGCAGGGAGAAGCGGGCAAAGGCCTCGCGCTCGGGGTTCTTGTACAGGCCCGGTGAACACAGCGCCGCCAGGTTGGCCTGCAGATTCTGAAGCGTGCGGCGGATCGGCACCTCGGCATAACGGGCCTCGATGCCGGCGCGCTTGAGCAGCTTGGCGGTGCGCTCCATCAGGAAGCCGGCCGGCTTGCCGTCCACCGTGTAGCTGTAGGGCGGCTTGTCGCGGTACTCGATGGCCAACGGTTCCGCCTGGGCCAGGGCTGCGCCGGCGCAGGACGCGGCCAACAGCGTGAGCAGGCGGGCAGAGCGGGGCACGGCCCGAGATTAGCGTGAGCCGCGCCGGCCTCGCCACCCTGGCGGCGGCAATCCTGCACACCTGGTCCGGCGCGCTGCGGCCCGGCTGGGATTAGCCGGGCATCCACCCTGCTTTTCTCGCTCAAGTTTCGGCGGCTGCCTCGAACAATTCGGTTCAGCTGCAGCACCACCATGGCCGACCACGACGCACAGGATCGCAACTTACCCGCCTCGCCCAAGAAGATCGAAAGATCCCGGGCCGAGGGCCAGTTGCCGCGCTCGCGCGACCTGCCGCATTTCGCCATGATGGTCGCTGGCGGCGCCGTGCTGTCGGTGGGCGCGCCGCAGATTGTCGAGAAGCTGCGCCAGATGCTGATCAACGGCCTGCACTTCGATGCGCGCCTGCTGGCCCAAAAGGGGTTCATGGGTGAGCGGCTGGTCGAGATGACGCTGGCCTTCGCCGCCGTCATGGGACCGATCGCCGCCGTGCTGGTGATCGTCGGCATCGCCAGCAACCTGGCCAGCGGCGGCTGGAACTGGACGATGAAGCCGCTCGCGCCCAAGTTCAGCCATCTCAACCCCCTCGCCGGCCTGGGTCGCTTGTTCACCGGCCAGGGGTTCGGCTCGGCCCTGAAGGCCGTGCTGCTTGCCCTGGTGCTGGGCATCGTCGGCGCGATGGTGCTGAAGGACCGCCTGGCGGCCTATGTCGGCATCATGTCCGTGCCGTTGCCCTCCGCCCTGGCTTACGCGGGCCAGCAGCTGATGGGGGGCCTCGGCCTGCTGGCCGTCGCGCTGGCGGTGTTTGCCGCCATCGACGTGCCACTGCAGCGCCAGCTCTGGCTGCGCCGCATGCGCATGAGCCGCGAAGAGGTCAAGCAGGAGATGAAGGAAGTCGAGGGCAACCTCGAGATCAAGGCCAAGATGCGCGCCATCATGCGCGAAATGGCCAAGCGCYGCATGCTGGCCGCCGTGCCGCAGGCCGACCTGGTGGTCATGAACCCGACCCACTACGCCGTCGCGCTGAAGTACGAGGAAGGCAAGATGGCCGCGCCCAAGGTCATCGCCAAGGGCGCCGACCTGCTGGCCATGAAGATCCGCGACCTGGCCAAGGAAAGCAAGGTGCCGGTGCTGCAACAGCCGGTGCTGGCCCGCGCCCTCTACGCCCATGCCAAGGTCGACCACGAGATTCCCGCTGCGCTGTTCGGCGCCGTGGCCCAGGTGCTGGCCTACGTTTACCAGCTGCGCGCCGCCCTGGCGTCGCGCAACATGGCCCGCCCGGATGTGCCGCATCCGCATGTGCCGCCGGAGCTCGACCCGCACAACAAGCCGGGCTGGGCACCCGAGCCCGAGGAAGACTTCACGGAGTGAGCGCTGCGGGGCGCCTCGGGCGAGAACAKCCCGGTTTTCCCGCCGTTTCTCCGGCTCAAGTTTTCCGAGCCGCCGCGAAGAATGCAGGTGAGACCAGACCTGCCGCATGAATCAGCTCACCGCCAAACTCCAAGCCCTGCTCGGCCCACGCGCGGGCATCATCGCCGCGCTCGGCGCGCCCATCGCGGTGCTGCTCGTGCTGTCCATGATGGTGCTGCCGCTGCCGCCCTTCGCGCTGGACCTGCTGTTCACCTTCAACATCGCGATGGCGGTGATGGTCATGATGGTCGCCGCCCACATGGTGCGCCCGCTGGACTTCGCGGCCTTCCCGACCGTGCTGCTGCTGACCACGCTGATGCGGCTGTCGCTGAACGTCGCCTCCACGCGCGTGGTGCTGCTGGAAGGCCACACCGGCACGGGCGCCGCCGGCAAGGTCATTGAATCGTTCGGCCACTTCCTGATCGGCGGCAATTTCGCGGTCGGCCTGATCGTCTTCGCCATCCTGGTGGTCATCAATTTCATCGTCGTGACCAAGGGCGCTGAGCGCATCGCCGAAGTCGGTGCGCGCTTCACGCTGGACGCAATGCCCGGCAAGCAGATGGYCGTGGACGCCGACCTGAACGCCGGCCTCATCAACGAAGCGGAGGCCAAGCGCCGCCGCGTGGAACTCTCCGACGAGGCCGACTTCTTCGGCTCCATGGACGGTGCCAGCAAGTTCGTGCGTGGCGACGCGGTCGCCGGCATGCTGATCCTGGCCATCAACATCGTCGGCGGCTTCATCATTGGCGTGGCCCAGCATGGCCTGTCCGCCGGCCAGGCCGCCGACAGCTACATCCTGCTGGCCGTTGGTGACGCGCTGGTCGCCCAGGTGCCGGCCCTGCTGATCTCGGTCGCCGCCGCGATGGTGGTGTCGCGCGTCGGCACGGACAAGGACATCGGCAGCCAGATCGGCAAGCAGGTGTTCGGCTCGGCCAAGTCGCTGGCCATCACGGCCGGCGTCATCGCTGCGCTGGGGCTGATCCCGGGCATGCCCCACGTCGTCTTCCTGCTGATCGCCGCCGGCCTGGGCTACCTGGCCTACTGGCTGCGCAGCAAGGAGCAGGCGCTGGAAGCCGCCAAGGCCGTCAAGCCCATCATGCCCAGCAGCGAAGGCGCCGGCGAAGCGAGCTGGGAAGACCTGGTGCCGGTCGACACCCTGGGCCTGGAGGTCGGCTACCGCCTCATCACCCTGGTCGACAAGAGCAAGGAAGGCGACCTGCTGAGCCGCATCAAGGGCGTGCGCCGCAAGTTCGCGCAGGAAGTCGGCTTCCTGCCGCCGCCGGTGCACATCCGTGACAACCTGGAGCTGCGCCCCAGCCAGTACCGCATCTCGCTGCGCGGCGCCGTTGTCGGCGAGGCCGAGGCCTTCCCCGGCATGTGGCTGGCCATCAACCCCGGCCATGCGACGCAAAAGCTCATCGGCACGCCGACGACCGACCCCGCCTTCGGCCTGCCGGCCGTGTGGATCGAGGAGCGGCAAAAGGAGATGGCCCAAATGAGCGGCTTTACGGTCGTTGATTGCTCGACCGTGGTGGCCACCCATCTTTCACACTTGATGCAAGTGCACGCGGCCAAGTTGTTGGGCCGCGTGGAGACACAAGCCCTGGTGGAACACCTCACCAAGCAGGCGCCGCAATTGATCGAAGACGTGATTCCCAAGATGGTCAGCATCGCCACACTGCAACGCGTTCTCCAGCTGCTGCTGGAGGAGGGCGTGCACGTCCGCGACATGCGCTCCATCGTCGAATGCCTGGCCGAGCATGCCGCCGCCGTCACCGATCCGGTCGAGCTGGCTCGCCGCATCCGTACCCATATCGCGCCGGCCATCGTGCAGCAGATCTACGGCTCCACCAAGGAGCTGGACGTCATCGCGCTCGAGCCCGAGCTGGAGCGCCTCGTCACCCAGGCCCTCAATTCGCCGCACGGCGCAGCGCTCGACCCGGGCGTGGCCGACACGCTGGCGCGCAGCGCCGCCGAGAACGCCCAGAAGCAGGAAGACCGCGGCGTGCCCGCCACGTTGCTGGTCCCCGACCTGATCCGCGCGCCCATGGCGCGCCTGCTCAGGCGCGCCGCGCCCCGCCTCAAGGTGCTCGGCCACAGCGAGATTCCTGAGACCCACACCATCCGCATCGGCTCCATCATCGGAGGCACAGCATGAACGTCCGCAAATTCACCGCTCGCACATCCCGCGAGGCGCTCGCGCTCGTCAAGCAGGCGTTCGGCGCCGACGCCGTCGTGCTGTCCAACAAGACCGTGCCAGAAGGCGTCGAGGTGCTGGCGATGGCGCCGGAAGGCATGGGGCAGATCGAGCAGATAGCCCACAGTGCGCCGCGCAGCCAGACCCGCCCGCAGGTGCCGCCGCCCACCGTGCAACCGCAGGCGCCTGCCGCCCGTGCCAATTTCGCCGACCGCTCCCGCATGGAGCCCAGCTTCGGCAGCCCCGAGGTGAGTGGCGACGTCGAGCAACTCGCCATGAGCACGCTGAGCTTCCAGGACTATGTGCGCGAGCGCGTGCTGCGCCGCCGCCAGGCCGAGATCAGCGGCCAGCTCGATCCCATCGCACCGGCACCTCGGATCGCACCTCCGCCGACTCAGCCCGCCGCCAGCTCGCTGGACGCCGCCCGCCAGCAGCGCGACCGCCGCGCCGCGGAGGCGATGGCCGCGCTGACGCCCAAGCGCGCCGTGCCGCCGCCCACGGCACCCCAGGCCCGCCCCGCGCCGCCGGTGCTGCGCGACGAGATCCGTATTCCCGCTCCGAACGCGCAGCGTGCCGTGCCGAAGCTGAGCGACATCGGCGCCGTGGAGCCCATGCCCCTGCCCGGCCAGCCCAATGCCAGCCAGCGCAACCAGATGGACATGGCCTCCGAGCTGCGCCAGATGCGCGGCCTGATCGAAGAGCGTTTTTCGTCGCTGGCCTTCATGGAAARGCTGCAGCGCCAACCCGTGCAGGCTCGTTTGACGCAAAAGCTGCTGGAACTGGGCTTCAGCCCGGCCCTGGTGCGCAAGCTGGCCGAGAGCTGCCCATCCGACTTCAAGCCCGGCTCGCCCGCCGMGCCGGCCGACGAGACCGCCTGGGCCGCCCATGTGCTGTCGCGCAACCTGCAGACCGATGAGGCCGCGCCGGCCATCGAGGACCGGGGCGGCGTGTTCGCACTGATCGGTTCCACCGGTGTCGGCAAGACGACGACGACCGCCAAGCTGGCCGCCCACTTCGCCACCAAGTTCGGTGCCAGCCAGCTCGGCCTCATCACGCTGGACGCCTACCGCATCGGCGCTCACGAACAGCTGCGCGCCTACGGCCGCATCCTCGGTGTGCCCGTGCACACCGCGCATGACCGCGCCTCGCTGGACGACCTGCTGGACCTGCTGTCCAGCAAGAAGCTGGTGCTGATCGACACCGCCGGTATGGCCCAGCGCGACAGCCGCACCCAGGAGCTGCTGGAGATGCTGGCCCACCCCAGCATCAAGAAGCTGCTCGTCATCAATGCCGCCCAGCAGGGTGAAACCATTGAAGACGTCGTCAACGCCTGGAAGGGCGCTGCCTGCGAAGGCGTCGTGCTCAGCAAGATCGACGAAGCCGTCAAGCTCGCTCCGGCCCTGGACACCCTGATCCGCCACAAGCTCAAGGTGCTGGGCGTGGCCAACGGCCAGCGCGTGCCCGAAGACTGGCACCGCCTGCCCAGCGTCGGCCTGGTGCAGCGTGCCCTGAAGGGCGCCGCCTCTGGTGCCTGGCGCATGGACAACACCGACGTCAACCTCATCTTCGCCGGCGGCCCGCTGACCGACGCTGGCCTCAGGGCCGTTCACTGAGGATGACAATGCCACTCGACCAAGCCCATGGGCTGCGGCGGCTTTTCGCGGCCTCCAAGACCCGCTTCGTGCCGGTTGTCAGCAATCCGCGCGTCATGGGGGCCGGCGTGCTGCTGGAAGGCCTGTGCGCGGCCTTTGCCGAGCTGAACCTGAACACCCTGGTCGTCGACGCCGGTGAACACTCGGCCAAGCCCTCGGAGCTGGCCAGCGTCGACCTGTCCAACTGCATCGAGCGCCTGTCGCCCAAGGTGTCCTACCTTGCCGCGCGCGGGCTGCCGCTGCGCCACATCAATGCCCATGGTTCGGCGGCTTCCTTTCTGGAGGCCGTGGCCGACGCCGCACCCGACGCCGACGTCATCCTGCTGCACGCCCCGGCGGCGGAACTCGCCCGCATCGTGGCCCTGCGCGAGGTGCGTCCGTTGCTGCTGGCTGATACCGAGCCCGCCAGCGTCACGGAAGCCTACGCAGGCATGAAATGGCTCACACAACGGGCGGGGCTGATGGTCTACAGTCTGCTGATGGCCTGCCACCCTCAACTGCGCGTGGCCACCCGCATCGCGCAACAGCTTCATTCCTGCGCCGACGGYTTCCTCGGCGCGGTGCTGCGCGATTGGGCCTGCCTGGACCCAAGAGCCTCCCAGCACGCACCACTCACGCCTGAACTGCGC
>NZ_JBFULE010000087.1:0-13057 GCF_056400485.1 Roseateles sp. P5_B10 | reverse complement strand
GCATCGCGTTCGTCGGCCACCTCGGGCAGCAGGGCGACAAACTCGTCACCGCCCAGGCGGCCCACGGCTTCCAGGCCGCGATGGCTGCGGTTGCCCAGGCCGTCGAGCACGCCTTCCAGAATCTGGTCGGAATGGCGCACGCAACTGCGCAGGCGACGGCCGACCTCGACGAGGAGCTCGTCGCCGGCGGCGTGGCCCAGGGTGTCGTTGATGACCTTGAAGCGGTCCAGGTCGATCAGCAGCAGGCCAACCTCGTGGCCGCCGCGGCGCGCACTCTCGATGGCGCGCTCGACACGGTAGATCAGCTGGCGGCGGTTCGGCAGGCCGGTCAGCGCGTCGAAGTGGGCCAGCTGGCGGATGCGGTCCTCGGCCTGGCGGCGGTCGGTCACGTCCTGCAGGATGCCGGTGTAGCCGTTGACGCCGCCCTGCTCATTGAATTCCGGCTCGGCCTCGATGTGGACGACGCGCTGGCGGCCATCGGGCAGGGTCAGTGGCAGGTCGGTGACCAGCACCGAGGTGTGGGCGATGACGTCGCGCAGCAGGCGCAGGAAGACATGGCGGTCGTCCGCCGGCACCATGCGCATGACGCCGATGAAGTCCAGCCGGTCCTGTGGGCCGCGGCCGAAGACGCGCAGGCCCTCGGCGGAAATGGCAAAGCTGGCGGCCGTGTCGCGCCACCATTCGAAGCTGCCCATGCGGGCCAGATCCTGGGCGCGCGCCAGCTTGGCCTTGCTGCGCTCCAGCTCAAGCCGGGTGCGCGAGCTGCGCAGCAGATAGCGCAGCCGGCCGTCGAGCAGGCTCCATTGCGGCGACTTGACGAAGAAGTCGGTCGCGCCGGCCTGGTAGGCGCGGTTGATGGAGGCTTCATCGTCCAGGCCGGTCAGCATCAGCACGGGCAGGGATTCGAAGCCGGGTGTGGCGCGCAGCAGCGAGCAGGTTTCGAAGCCGTCGAGCTCGGGCATCAGCGCGTCCAGCACGACGACGTCGGGCGTGCGCGTGGACAGCAGGCCCAGGGCCTCGCTGCCACTGGGCGCTTCGGTGACTTCAAAGCCGCGCTCGCGCAGCGCGGCGGCGGTCAACAGCAGATTGACCTCGTCATCGTCCACCAGCAGCACGCGCGGGCGCGRCGGGAGGTCGTCGAGGGCTTGACCGGTAGGCAGCATGCTTCTCTTAGAGCAGCGCGGCCAACGCCGCGCGTACCTGTTGGATGTCTTGGAGCATAGCGTCCAACTGCTCGGAAAGGCCGTCCACGCGGCCATCGCGCACCATGGTTTCGATGTCGGCGCAGCGCGCAGACAGTGCCATGGCGCCCAGGCTCGCCGACGAGGATTTCAGCGTGTGGCTGACATGGCGCACGACGGCGAGGTCAGGTGTAGCGCCTTCACGGGCGCGGGCGAGGTCGGGCAGCAAACGGTCCAGTGAGTTGGAGAACGCCGCCACGACGCGTTCCAGCAGCTTGTTGCCGCCGCTCGGGTCGAGTTCCCGCAGGCGACGAATCGCCTCGGGATCGAGCAGGGCTGCGGGCTGTGAGGCGGTCATGGACTGGTCTGCGGGTCAGGGACTCGGCACGCCTAAATGTATCTCGGGTGGGAGGGGGGCCAAACGCGAAGGAATGCACACTTTCGGCCGGCTGCGCTGTGGTTATTGACATCGGGCGACGCCGGGCATGCCCAGGCCCTGTTGCTGGGGAAGCGCTGCCTACAATGAAGCGCATGAACAGCCTCAGCGACGACAGCGCGCTCATCTCGCGCCGCCAGGAGCGACGACTGCCGATGCGGCTGCTGATGCTGACCCTGGCCACGGTCTCCATCTTGATGCTGGTACTGGGCGGCCTGGTGGTGCTGGCGTTGATGCGGGTCTGGGGCGGCGAGGTTGGCCTCGTGCACGCGGCCCTGGTGCTGACGGCATTCTTCACCGGCGTCCTGCTGCTGGTTGCGGCTGCGTTGGGCTGGCATGCCGGCGTGCGGCTGACGCGCCAGCGCCTGGCCGAGCCCCTGCGCGAAGTGCGCCAGCAGCTGCTGATGCAGGCCCAGCTGCAGCGTGACTGGCAATGGGCCACCGATGCCGAGCACCGCCTGGTGCGCTGGCAGGCGCCGCAGGGCGCGCCGTCATCGAGCTGGGTGGGTGCGGGCGCCAGCACCCAGCAGCTGTGGGAGCGCTTCGAGGTTGCCGAGCCGGCCGCCCAATTGCGCGAGCGCCTCGGTGCCCACCAGCCCTTTGTCGACTTGCAGCTCGCCGCTGCCGATGGCAGCACCGCCTGGCGGCTGCGCGGCCTGCCCTGTATCGACTCGCACGGCCATTTCGCTGGTTACCTGGGCACGGCCCGCCCCGACGAGCCCGCCGAGGCGACGCCAGCGCCCCAGCCGGCGCAGGCCGCCGACCTGGCCGCCGAGCATGAGTCTTTCAGCTACACGGTCTCCCACGATCTGCGCGCGCCGCTGCGCGTCGTCGAGGGCTTTGCGCGCATCCTCAAGGAAGACTACGGCGCGCGGCTGGATCGCGTCGGCAATGACCACCTCGACCGCGTCATGAGCGCTGCCGCTCGCATGAACAGCATGATCGACGCGCTGCTGTCGCTCTCCCAGCTGTCGACGCGGCCACTGGCGTGCCAGCCTGTCAACCTGTCGCAACAGGCCGGCTATGTGATGGAAGAGATCAAGCGCGGGGCGCCGCAGCGCGAGCTGGTGCTGGACATCGAACCGGGCCTGACGGTGCAGGGCGACCCGACGCTGCTGCGCATGGTGCTGGAGAACCTGCTGGGCAACGCCTGGAAGTACAGCGGCAAGGTCGAGTGCACGCAGATCGGCTTTGGCAGCGTGCAGCAGGGCGGGCGGCGCGTCTTCGTCGTGTCGGACAACGGCGCCGGCTTCGACATGCGCTTTGCCGAGCGCCTGTTCGGCGTCTTCCAGCGCCTGCACAGCGCCAGCGACTTCCAGGGCACCGGTGTCGGCCTGGCCCTGGTGCGGCGCATCGTTCGCCGCCATGGTGGTGACATCTGGGCCGAATCCGCCGTGGGCGAGGGCTCGCGTTTTTATTTCACTTTGGGCTGACGCCCATTGCTTTGCGGGCCGAGCGCCGGGCCGCTCCCTAGCCGGCCCGCCTTAGGCGATGTGCTTGCCGGTCGATCCGGCAAGCATCGCCGTCCCCCTGGGGGACCGGCCAAGGTATTCCTTGGACGAGGGGCTCACTTCTGGCCCGGGCGCGCCAGCAGCTCCAGCGCATCCACGACACGCCGTGCCTGCTCGGGCAGGCTGTGGCCATCGGCGGAGGCCAGGCTCATCAGGCGGGCGAGCGCCTCGTCGCGTGGCAGGGAATAGCGGTGCATCAACACGCCGACTGCCAGGGCCGTCACGTCCATGGACGGCAATTCCGAGGGGGCCTCGAAAGCCTGGGCCATGGCGGCCGGTGCCGCCGGGGCTGAGGTGGCGACGGGGGGCGTCGAACGCGTGGTTGAACGTGCAAAAGCGGCCTCGACGGCGGGCACGATTTGCGAGATGTCCAGCGGCTTGACGAGGTAGGCAACGGCGCCCAGCTCCTTGACCTTGGCCACTGTCGCCTCGTCGGTGAAGGCGGACAGGAACATGAAGGGTGTCTGCAGGAATTCGCGCAGATAGGCGGCCACATCGAAGCCGGTCAGGCCTTCCATGCGGATGTCCAGCAGGGCCAGTTCGGGCCGGTGTTCGCGGGCGAGCAGGATGGCATCGTCGCCGTTGTCGGCGTCGATGACCTCGAAGCCGGCCTGCGTGAGCCCATAGCTCAGCGTCGCCAGTACCAGACGGTCGTCATCGACGACCAGGATCTTGCCCTTGCTCACCGTGCCCCTCTATCCAGAACTTGGTTTTATGGCCGGATTGTGAACCACGCTCGGTGGAATCAGTTCCAGCCGGCAGACGACATCGTCGCCTTGCTGTTCCAGGCTCAGGATGGCGCTGCGCCGCGGCAGCAGGGCGCGCACCAGGCCCAGGCCCGACACGCCGCTCTTGACGTTCTGCAGCGCAAAGCCTTCGGGCAGGCGGCCGGGGTTGGCGATCTCGACGGTGATGCCGGCCATGTCGCAGATGAGCTGGCAGCGCACCTGGGCGCCGTTGCTGTGCCGCAGCGCATTGCCGAGCAGCTCGTTGAGGCTGAGCGCGATCGGGATGGCCTCGGCCTCGGGCAGGCACCAGTCCTCCATCAGCGCGCCGCCCTCGGCGGCCGTGGTGATGACGCGGCCCTGCATGCGCTGCACCGAGCCGACGATGGCGTCGAACACCCGCTTGAGCACCAGCGGCCCGGAGGCGCCGACCTGCAGGCCATAGACCTGGGCGATGGCCTGCACCTGGCCCACGGCTTCCTTCAGCACCCCGGCCACCTCGGGGCGGCGCACGGCGATCTGCTGCAGCAGGCCGGCCACGCCCTGCAGGTTGTTCTTGATGCGGTGGTGCACCTCGCGCACCAACAGCTCGCGCTGCGAGATGGCGGCCTGCAGCCGTGCCTGCTCGGCGGCGCGCTGCTCGGTGACGTCGCTGGCCACGAGCAGCAGCAGTTCGGGCGTGTCGTCGCCGCCGACACCGGCCAGGTGCAGCAGCCGCGCGTCCCAGATGCGCGTCGAGTTGCCGGCCGGCACGTGGTATTCCCGCTGCACGACGGTCTGGGATTCCAGGGCCTCGCGCATGTCGGCGACCACCTGCGCCCCCTGCTCGTCGCCGAAGAGCTGCGCCGGCGTGCCGCCCAGCATCGCGGCCTCGGGCCTGCCGGCGAGCGTGGCGGCGGCGTGGTTGAGCTTGACGATGCGCAGGCTCTGCGCCTCGTGCAGCGTGATGGCCAGTGGCGCGCCTTCGATGATGCGGGCCAGCGATGCCTGGGCCAGCCGGCTCTGGGCCTCGGCCTGGCGGCGGCGGTCGATGTCCAGCAGGGCATAGGTCAGCTGCTGAGTGACTTTGCCGGGGCCATCCTCTCGCTGCGTCTGCACCGCATTGCCGATGACCCAGAACTCGCGCCCGTCGCGGCCGCGCAGCCGGCACTCGAACACATCGGCGCCGGGCTCCGTGTGAAAGGCGTGCTCGTCATCCTCCGGCGCCAGCACGCCCATGGGCTGGCCCTGCACGTCCTCGAGTTCGCAGCCGAACATGCGCCGTGCCGAGCGGTTCATCCACTCGATGCCGTCAGGCCCGACGGTGACGATGCCCACGAGCACCGAATCCAGCACGGCGCGTTCGCTCTCGGCACGCAGCAGCAGCGCGTTCTCGGCCTGGGCCTGGGCCGTCACGTCGAGCGTGACGACCGAGGTGGAGCGCCGCCCGCCAGCCAGCAGGCCAGGCGCGACGCGGGTCAGCAGCCAACGCCGGCCGAGCTCGGGGTGGCGCACGGCATAGCGCACCTCGACGGCGTCGCCCTTTTTCAGCGCACGCTGCAGGCGTTCGAATTCGGGCAGGGAGGCGGGCTCGACGATCTCGCGGCTGATGCCCTGCAGCGAGCCGGCCGTGCCTGTCGTGCCACCTGGCTGTTTGCTGCCGGTCTTGAAGGGTGAGCCTTTGCGGTGGGCCTTGAGCCAGCCGGCTTCGGGCTGGAAGGTGGCCAGGCCCACCGCGGCCGTGTCCATCAGCGCGTCGAGCTGCTGGTGGGCAAGGTCGCGCTCATGCAGCGTGCTGTGGTCCTCCAGCACCGCCAGCAGCTGGGCGCGACCGGCATGGCGCCACAGGCGCAGCCGCGCCTGCAGCCAGCGGTGCTGGCCCTGCGGGTCGATGTACTCGGCCTCGGTGATCAGCGGCCCGTCCTGCGGGCGCTGCGCCGTCAGTGCCGGCAGCGGCATGCCGCGGTGCCAACCCAGCAGGGCCTGCAGCAGATCGGGCAGGTCGTTCAGGTGGCGGGGGGCGCCGGCGTAGAGGCCCGCAAAAGCGGCGTTGTGGCGCAGCAGCGTGCCGCTGGCGGCATCGGCCAGCAGGGCCGGCAGGGGCAGCAGGGCCAGCCATTCGGCCAGCGGTGGCTCGCCAGGGTCGGCTGCGCTGAGGCGCGCATGCAGCACCCAGTTGGGTCGTTCGCGCAGCAGGTGCAGCGTGGCGCGCTGGCCGTCGGCGAGCTTGAGCGGTGGCGCAAGTGGCGGCGCGCGACCGGCGTCGATGGCATGGGCAGCCTCGCGCAGCCAGCTTTCCAGCCGCGCTCCGGCGGCATGGCGAAGCAGCCGCCAGCCCTCGGCGGCGTCGGCGCCCAGCCATTCGCGCGCCGCTGGATTGGCGCGCAGTGCGGACAGATCCGCCCGTAACGTCAGCACCGGGTCGCCGACGAGGTCGAGCAGGGCAGTGGAGGCGGGCGGGCCGAACATGGCTCAGCCTGGCGAGCCGATGATCCGCAATGGCGCCTTGCTCATTCGAGCTGGGTGGCCTTGTGCAAGGCCCGCAGCACGCAGGCGTTGATCTCGCCGGCGCCGAGCATCAGCGCGTCAGCGCGTTCGCGGTAGTCGAACACGCTCTCGGATTCGATGGCGCGCACCAGCTCCAGATAGGGGTGGAAGGGGCCGCTGTCGTCCACCAGGGCCTGGCGCACACGCTCGGGCACGGGAATGCTTTGCAGCAGCTTCTCGAACGGCGCCTTGAGCATGTGGTCCAGCAGCGAGAACAGGCCACAGATGAACATCTCGTCGCGCTGCTCGCGGTCTTCGATGCTGGCGGCAAATTCCTCCATCAGCAGGCCGCGGCGCACGGCGCCGAACATGATGGGGCGCATGCTGTGGTCCTTGCTGGCCGTCGTCAGCAGCAGGGCCAGCCAGCGTTTCAGGCGCGCATAGCCGAGCAGCATGATGGCGTGACGGAAGCTCGACACCTCGACCGGCAGGCCGAAGGCGGCCGAGTTCATGTAGCGCAGCAGCTTGAAGGCCAGGCTGGGGTCGCGCTTCAAGGTCTGCTCCAGGCGCTCGACGTCCTCGCCTTCGTCGACGCGTGAAATGAGCTCCATGATGACCTGCAGGTCGGCCGCGATCTCAGTCTTGGCGGCGCCGGCGGTCGCTTCGTAAGGGCCGTCCATGGGCCAGCCGATGACGATTTCGGCGCCAGCCTTGAAGCTGGCGTCGATGGCGTCGGCGCCACGCACGCCGGCATGCACGACGGCAACGCCGGCCGGCGCGGCCTGGCCGGGCTCCAGCACCACCTGCCTGAAGGCGGCGCCGACGGCGGCCGGCAGCGGTGCATTGGGCAGGCCCTTGAGCAGGCCCCTGTGGCCAGCCGCCTTCAACGCGGCGATGGCGTCGCCGTGCGCGGCATCAGCGGCGATGAAGGCCGGCACCTCGATCTGGGTCGGCTCGGCCGGCGGCTGGGCCAGCAGGGCGGTCAGCAGGGCTTCGCCCTGGGCGCTGATGACGGCGCCGCCCTGGGGCCAGGTCGCGGCCAGCGCGGCCAGCAGCTCGGCGTGATCGGTCCTGGCATCGGCGCGCAGCGGCACCAGCGTCAACCGTGTGCCGGCGATGTTGCGCTGGCGGTCGATGACGGGGGCATAGCCCAGGGCAACACCGGGCAGGATTGCGCGATCGAGAGCGGCGGGAGAGTTGTCGGACATGGCGCGGCGCTGGGCTGGCGGTGAATGCGGCAGTCTGCCACGAGCGCCGCCGCCCTACCGGGACGATTCGTGACCGAATTCATTCGCGGCGATGACACACCAGAGATGGGAGCGACGGCGCGGTGCCGTCCTGAAGCCACGTGCAGCGGGGCGTGCCTAGCCCTGGATGTACTGGAACAGCGTCATGCGCTGGACCATGGCATAGGTCTTGAGCGCCGTTTCATAGCCGGTCTGTTGGTTCTGGAAGTCGGAAATGCCTTGCACCATGTCCAGATCCTCGGCTGCGCTCTTTTCCTCGGCGCTGTACTGCTTCAAGGCGGCCAGGCGGCTTTCGGTGCCGTCGAGGTTGTTCAGACGTTCGCCCACCTGGCTGCGCATGCTCTGCATATTGCCCATGACGGCGTCGATGTCGCGGATGCTGGTGGTGTTGGCCTGGGTCACCTGCGTGGGAGTGCGCTGCGTGGTGTTGAGGTCGGCGATGGCCTTGTCGATGACGTCGAAGACCTTGAGGCCGTTCTTGGAGCCGGCGATGGCGAAGGCGTCGCCGTCGACCGGCGTGCCTGAAACGGTGAAGGCCATGCCGTCGCCCGTGATGGCCTGGCCCGGCTTGAAGCTGCCGCTGGAGACGACGCTGCCGAGGTCGGTGTCGGTCAGCGTGTAGGTCTGCGAGGGCGTGGCCCCGGCGATGTCGACACGGTAGTTATGGCCGGTCAGCAGCTTGGGGTCGATGGTGCGGCCGCTGTCGATCCATCCCGAAGCCACGTTGCCGGTGATGCCGTTGACCAGCGGGCCGCCGGTGGCCGGGTCGATCAGCTGCACGACGGACTTGCCGGTCGTGGGGTCGGTGGTCAGCGTGCGCGGCGCCGTCTCGAAGGAGCCATTGCCACTGCCCRCCTGCTCCCAGGAGGCGCGGCCATCGATGGTCAGCTGGAAGTTGTCGAGGTTGCCGGTCTGGATGTTGCYGGGCACGCCGATGTAGCTGACGCCGCCGGCTTGATCCAGGAAGGGTGGGGTGGAGGCGCCCTGGCCGGAGAAGATGTAGCCGCCGGAGCCGTCGGGCCGGTTGGCGATGGCCAGCAACTGGTCGCGGATGCCCTTGAGCTTGGTGGCCAGCCCCTGGCGTTCGGCGTCGGAATAGCTGGCATTGCCAGCCGAAACCATGGTTTCACGGGCCTGCTGCAGCAGCTCGTTGGCGTCGCCCAGGGCCGATTCGCCCAGGGTCATGCTGTTGCGGCTGGCCTCCAGTGCACGCTGGTTGGCCTCGACGCGGCCGATGGAGGCCAGAGCCCGCTCGGCGCGCGCAGCGCCGGTGGGGTCGTCGCTGGCCAGGGCGATGCGCTTGCCCGAGGTCAGCTGCTCTTGCTGGGTCTGCATCGCGTTCTGCCGGCGCTGCAGATTGGCGATGGACGCGTCGAAGAGGTTGGCGGTAGCGAGTCTCATGGATTACCTCTGCGCAATTCGCATCAGTTCGTCGAACAGGGTCTGGGCTGTCTGCAGCACCTTGGCGGCGGCCTGGTAGCCCTGCTGGAACTGCATCAACCGCGAGGCTTCCTCGTCGAGGTTGACGCCGGCCTGGCCGGCGCGGCTGGTCTCGGCATCGCCGGCGACGCTGGTGGACACGTCGGACAGGTAGTTGGCGCTCTGCACGCGGGCGCCGATGTCGCTCATCGCCGCGGCATAGGTGTCGTTGATGGTCGAACCCGGCGTGAAGCCGCCGCCAGCCAGCACCTGGCGGCCGACGAAGGTTTCGCTCTGGATGTTGAGGAAGGCCTTGGCGTTGCCGTTGTTCGTGGCGGTGTAGGTCGTCGGGTCGATGGCGATCTTGTCGCCGCTGCGCGGCACGCCGTTGGTGCGCAGCTCGAAGCCGAGGTCGATGCCGGCGGCGGGTTGGTTGCCGATGGGCTGGCCCGAGCTCCAGATGCCGCTGAGCACGCTGCCGTTGGCCAACGTCAGCGTGTACTGCACATTGTTGGCGTTGGCCGGATCGGGCGCACCGAACTGCAGGGTCATGGGCGCCGTGGTCGGGTCGAAGTTCTGGTTGACCGCGTAGATGCTGTCGACGCTGAGGGTGCCGGTGTTGTTGACGTTCGTGGAAGCGGTCAGCGGCGACGCGGCAGCGATGCCCGTGGGGGCGTCCAGCACGCGCTTCATGTTGACGGCGGMGGAACCCACGGGCTCGATGAGGAAGCTCTCACCCGCGGCCGGCGCTGCAGGGGTGAAGACGATCTTGAAGCCATCGATGGTGTCGCCGTCGTTGACGGTGCGCACCAGCCCGTCGGACAGGCGCGTCAGCTCATAGCTGCCGGACGTGCTGGAGCTCAGTTTGTAGCTGCTGGCCTGCAGCTGGCTGGCGTCGACGATGCTGGCCGCGACGCCGTTGGTGAAGCCACCGCCGGGGGTGCGCTGGTTGCTGGCCGCCGGCAGCACGTTCGGGACGGCGACGCTGAAGATGGCGGCACCCTTGCCGGGCGGGTTGGACAGGTCCAGGCCGAGGGCGTTCTGGTCGTTGACGCGCGTGCCGATGGCGGCTGCGAGCTGGCCCAGCAGGTTCTTTGCGTCCTGCAGATCCTTGTTCTGGAAGCTCAGCAGCGCGGTCATCGAACCGCCGGTCAGCACGCTCTCGTCCAGCGGTCGGCTCTGGCCGCCTTCGTTCAGCGACACCACGGCGCGCAGCGGGTCGTAGGCGTCGGCCGAGACCTGCAGCGACGAGRCCTGGTTGCCGAGCACAAGGCGCTGGCCGCCGCCGATGAAGACGCCGACGGTGTCGTCGTCGGCGGCCAGCGTCGTCACCGCCACATGCTCACCGAGCTGCGAGATCAGCCGTTCGCGCTGGTCCATCAGGTCGTTGGGTGTGTGGCCGCTGCCGCGGGTCTTGGAAATCTGGTCGTTGATGTTGGCGATCTGCTGCGCGAGCTGATTGACGACGACGACGTTGGCCTTGAGGTCGCTGACGACGCYGGCCTGCAGATCGGTGACCTGCTGGCCGGCGTTGGAGAAGCGCACGGCCAGCTCGTTGGCCCGGCCCAGGGCGACCTGGCGCGCCGACGGGTCGTTGGGGCGGCTGGTCACGTCGACCATGGCGTTCAGGAACTGGCTGGCGGCATAGCCCAGGCCCTCGGTGCCGGGCGGGAAGATCTTCTCCATGCGCGCCAGTTGCTCGGCACGGGTGGAATCGGCCATGGCGGTGGCCTTGGAGGAAGCGGCCTCCTTGGTCAGGAACTCGTTGTGCGAACGCACGACGGTCTGCACGTCCACGCCCTTGCCGAAGAAGCCGGCACCGGTGTATTGGCCGGCCGAGGTTGTCAGCACCACGGACTGGCGCGAATAGCCCGGCGTGTTGGCGTTGGCAATGTTCTGGCCGATGGTCTGCAACGCCGCCTGGTTGGCGAACATCGCGCGGGCGCCGAGAGTGAGCAAGCCGGCCATTTCAGTTCTCCGTTCCGCGCACGCGGCAGTTGCGGTGCATCAGATTTGCGGGCCGAGCGCCGGGCCGCTCCCTAGCCGGCCCGCGCTGGCGATGTGCTTGCCGGTCGAACCGGCAAGCATCGCCGTCCCCGCGGGGGACCGACCAAGATTCTTCTTGGGCGAGGGGCGTCATATCAAGCCATGAGCGTGCTTTGCACGCGCTGGGTGGTTTGGATGGTCTTCGCCAGCTTCTCGGCATAGGCCGGGTCGGTGGCGTAACCCGCTTGCTGCAGGCCGCGGGCAAAGCCGGCGGCATTGCCGTTCTGGGCCTGGGCGACGACCTTGGCATAACGGTCGTTGCCGCTGATCAGCTTGGCGTAGTCCTTGAAAGCCTCGTCGTAGCTACCGTAGGCGCGAAACTTGGCCGTCACCTTGACGGCCTGGCCGTTGATGACCTCGGTGGTCCTCACGTCGACGGTCTTGCCCTTCCAGCCCGGCGTGGCCTTGATGCCAAAGACGTTGTGCGAAGGCGTGCCGTCGGCGCCGGTGATCTCGCGCTTGCCCCAGCCGCTCTCGTGGGCGGCCTGGGCCACCATGAAGCTGGCCGGGATGCCGGTGGYGGTTGACGCGGCGCGGGCCGCGGCATCGTGCTTTTGGATGAAGCCCTGCACGTGGTTGGGAATGCCCTTGGTGGCCAGTGCCGGCAGAGCCTGGGCCAGCGTCGTCTGGCTGTTCTTCTTGATGTTCTCGGGCGACAGGTCCTGGATGCCCATCTGGCGCTGCAGCTGCTTCTGGATCGCCTCCGACAGGCCGCCGGGGAGGCCGCTCATCTTGCCGGCGAACTGCGTGTCCAGCATTTCGGTGCCGAGCTGGGTCGCGTTGTTGTCCAGCATGCCGCTGGACAGGGTGGACGCGCGCATGCTCTTCATGACTTCCTGCATGAAGAGCGACTCGAACTGCTTGGCCGTCTCACGGATGCTCGCCTTGGGGTCGCGCGAGGCCTGGGCCTTGAGCGCATCAAGGCTGCCCAGGCTCTGGCCGGAAATGGACTGGAACGACGACGACATCAGATCACCTCGAGCTCGGCGTTGAGGGCGCCCGCACTCTTCATGGCCTGCAGGATGGCGAGCAGATCCTGAGGTGTCGCGCCGAGGGAGTTCAGGGCCTTGACCACGTCCGCCAGGCGCGCGCCGGCGGCCAGCTGGATGAGGCTGCCGGGCTCCTGGCGGATGGAGATGTCGGCCTTCTCGGCCACCGTCGTCTGTCCGCCGGACAGTGCGTTGGGCTGGCTGATGATGGGCGTGGAGCTGATGGTCACCGACAGGCTGCCGTGCGCGACGGCGCAGGAAGACAGCGTGACGGCCTGGTTCATGACGATGGAGCCGGTGCGCGCATTGATGACGATGCGGGCCGCGGGCGTCGCCATGTCGATGGAGAGGTTCTCGACGTCGGCCAGGAAGCCGACGCGTTCGTCGGGCGTGGACGGCGCCTTCACGCGCACGACGCGGCCGTCCAGCGCCTGGGCGATGCCGGCGCCCTTGGCCTTGTTAATGGCCTGGGCGACGGCGCGCGCGGTGGCGTAGTCGCTGCTGTTCAGGTCGAGCTGGATGCTGTCGCCCTGGGACAGGGGCGTGGGCACCGAGCGCTCGACGAGGGCGCCTGCGGGAATGCGGCCGGCGCTGAGGTGGTTGATCTGCACCTTGGAGCCGCCGGCAGAAGCGCCAGCGCCGCCGACCACGAGGTTGCCCTGGGCGATCGCGTAGATCTGGCCATCGGCGCCGCGCAGGGGCGTGGCGATCAGCGTGCCGCCGCGCAGGCTCTTGGCATTGCCGATGGAAGAGACGTTGATGTCCAGCTGCTGGCCGGGCTGGGCAAACGGCGGCAGCGAGGCCGTCACCATGACGGCGGCGATATTGCGCGGCTGCATCGTGACGCCCTGGGGCAGCAGCACGCCGAACTGCTGCAGCATCGCCGTCAGGCTCTGGCCGGTGAAGGGCGCCTGCGTCGTCTGGTCGCCCGTGCCGTCCAGACCAACGATCAAACCGTAGCCGGTCAAAGGGTTGGAACGCACGCCGGCGACCGAGGCGACCTCCTTGATGCGCGCGGCATGGGCAGGGGCAACGGG